>NZ_JAAEQH010000147.1 GCF_024231755.1 Neptuniibacter sp. | reverse complement strand
TGAAGTTGAGTCAGCAGTTCAGCGTGGCCTTCTTGTTCAAGCCAGTTAAGCGTTTGCTCTAGTGTGGTAGACAAAGTGTCGTCCTTTCTTCACCCATTCGGAGGTGGCACATTATAAATGAGGAAAATGTAAATTACTGCCCTTTGCTATTGAGCCTCTTTTTCAGATAAATCTGAGAGCTCTGTCTTACTGAAACGCTGCTGTAAGCGGAACCAGAAAACCAGTAAACAGGGTAGGAATGCAAGTGTGATGACCACCGAGAATAAGATGCCCATCATTACTACGATACCCACGCCCCGATAAAGTTCAGTACCGGCCCCAGGAATAAAAACCAGAGGTGCCAGGCCGAAGACCGTTGTAACCGTGGACATGATAATAGGCTTCAGGCGCTGAGCCACTGCACGATTTACTGCGTCGGTTACAGATAGGGTGCCCAACTGTAGGTTATTACGTGCCTGACAGACGATCAGAATAGGGTTATTAACCACTGTGCCTAGCAGGATGACAAACCCTAGCAGAGTGATCATATCGAACGCTTGGTGAAAGGCGGGTAGGTTGGTCTGGCCCATCAATGAGCCAACCATATTCACCAAAACCAGTCCGACTACACCTCCGGCGATGCCCAGGGGGACAGTTGTTAGGATTAAGCCCGGATAAGTCCAGTGGGCTAGAATCACGACTAATAAAAGATAAATCAGGATGGCAGCAATAATGAAGTTTTTCAGTAGTGCTTCTTGTGTTGCATCCAACTGGTCTGCAGCGCCAGAAATGCTAATAGTGACACGAGGCGGGATCTCTCCTTCTGTTTTGAGTAATGGGATTAGCTCAGAACGAACCTTCTCGATTGCTGTTTCTAATGCAACATTCGGTGGTGGTAACAGATGGACTGATACAGTGCGCTGGCCTTCAATACGGCGGATATCTTCACTGGCAATGGTTTCCCTGATGTCTGCTACAGCAGACAACGGTAAAATTCCGCCGTCAGGAACGTAGATAGGAATTTGGGCCAGCTGTTCTATGCTGCGCTCTTTTCTGATGTCACTGTATAGGAACATATCTACTTTTTTATCGCCATCAATAAACTCACCGACGAAGGCTCCATCACTATACGCCGCTACGCTGATCCCAAAGGATTGAGCATCCAGCCCCAGTTCCGCCATTCTCTCCCATTTGGGCAGGATCTGGATCAGTGGTTGGTCCAGTGACAAAGAGGACGGGCTGGAGTTTAGCCTTGGATTATCAAACAGTTCTTTTGAGCGGCGCATAATATTCTGAGCCGCAGTAAACAGCGCCTGTTGATCTGCACCGGAAATATTCAGAACTACGGTACGTGTTCCACCGCGGTTGCTTGAGATAATGGAGCCTCGGGATGAAAACGCTCTCATTCCCGGATAGCTGGTGAACAGCTGGGTGATCTCCTGCATCATAGGATCGAGTTGGTCATAATCTTTTGGCTCACTCAACAGGAATATTCGATTTGAGCTAATGAACATCAGGTAATAACGAAGTCCGGGGATTATTCCCTGGTCCGGTTGGTAATCCAGGGGGGTACGTTCCAGTGCCTTATCTGCCTTCTCTTTTACCTCCATGCCAATATGGGTCATCTCCTGGAGACTGTAACCGGCCGGGGAGAACATCAGACTGAACGCTTTAGGCTCCTCACCTTCGGGCAGGTACTCAGCAGCGGGCATGAAGATAATAGCCAGACCTAATGTGCCGGTGATACTTAACACCAAGACGGCAATACGACGTTTAACGCCGCCGTTTAACCAACGGATTACCCCCATAAGTTTTCCTCGGTTGTAGTCAACCTGACGAGGTGAGGCTAATCCAAAATAAGCACAAGCTGCTGGTACAACAAAGAGTGCAAATACCATTGATGCAAGGATTGATGCAGATACGGTAATCGCAATGTCAGAGTAGAGTTGTCCGGCTTCCTGCTGAACAAAGAAAATAGGAGTGAACACTAATACAGTAGTGGCACTAGAAGCGATCACCGCTGTCCATACATCGCGTACCCCGGCGACCGCTGCTTCGAAACGTTGTAAGCCTTGGCGCATTTTTTGTTCAATACTTTCCAGTACAACAATGCTGTTATCCAGGGTCATTCCAATGGCGAAAGTGATACCTGCAAGAGAGATAACGTTAATACTTCGCTCGAAGAGCATTAATCCAACAAACGCAGCGATGGTACAGACAGGTAAGCCCAGTAGGCAGAACAGTGTTGCCCGTCCTGAACGCATAAACAGGTATAGGACCAGACTGGCGAGAAGTGCACCCAGAGCCAAGTTTTTCACAACACTTTTAATCGAAGCTTCTACGTAACGAACATCGTCCCCGATTAGTTGGATAGTCATACCATTGGGCAGCAGAACATCCTTGCGAAGTTGCTCTACAACTTTGAGCATATCCTGTTTGATTTGGATAACATTGGCTCCGGGCTCACGTCTGATACTGATAGTGGAAGCGCGTTCTCCTCCTACAAAGGCTATACCGCTCTTCTCATAGTGGTCCAGTTCGATATGGGCTACGTCTTTAAGGTAGGTGCTGACACCATTTTCATGCCGAATGATCAGGTTGCTCAGATCTTCCAGGTCATTGAAGCGGCCCTGTGTTCTGAGCAGATAACGGCGTTTGCCCTCTTCTAAATCACCTGCAGAAAAGTCACGATTTCGTGAGCGAATAGCGTTCCGTACATCGCTAAGGCTAAGTCCACGTTGTGCCAATTGATCGGGTCTTACGTCGATTCTGATCTGCCGCTCAGTGTGAAACATGGAGGCTTTGGAAACACCTTTTACACGTTCCATAACAGGGCGTACCTGCCGGTCAATAAAGTCACTGACCATGTCCATATCAAGTTGGAAAGGGTTACCCGGTAAGGGGGTAACCGAAAAATACATAAAGGGGTTTTCAGAAAAAGAGCTACTTGAAATGCGTGGTTGATCAACATTTTCGGGATAGCTAGGTACCTGATTTAACGAGTTAATAACGTCAATCATGGTTTGATCGAGGTTGGTACCTGCGGGGAATTCTAAAGTGATTTCCGAACTACCCGTGGATGCTTTTGATTCCATATAGACTAAGTTTGGAATCGTTCGCAGGTGTCGTTCCTGTTCGAGCAGGATCTCTTTTTCGATATCCTGAGGTGTGGCTCCAGGCCAGTAGGTTTGAATTTCGATCACCTGAGCATCCAGGTCAGGGATCATCTGTACTGGCATTCTCATAGACGCGACTATGCCAAGCAGACATATCATCAGAGTGATAACAGTAAGTAAGCGGCCTTGCTGAATGATTGTCCCAAGCATCGGTACTCTAACCTTTTTAATCTATGGTCCTGGATAGAAAAATAGTTATGGTTGCAGGGCTACTTCCGCACCATCTCTGAGAACTTCATTTCCGCGCACAACCACGCTATCGCCGGGTTCCACGCCGCTTAAAATCTGGACCTGATCGCCTTTGATCTGTCCTAGTTTCACAGCACGTCGGCTCGCTTTGTTGTCGGTTACTACAAATACGCTGTTACCGTCATCTGCATGGTGCAGAATAGCGTCCTTAGAAATTAATACAGACTCTTTGCCTGTACTAAAACTAAGGCTTATCCGGGCCGAAGTGCCAGGTAGCAATAAGGAGTTAGCTTGTTTGGGTTTGAAACGCGTAAGGAAGGTACGTGTTTGCTGCTGGCCAAAAGGAACTACAGTATGAATTTCTGCCGCAATTTCCGAATCAGGGGCTGTGTCAGGGTGAAGAGTAATATCCTGGGCGTTTTTGATAGTAGAAAAGTAATTCTGTGGGATTTGCACGTCTAATAGGATCTTATCCAATGCAACGAGCGTTAGGGCCTGATCGCTGCTATTGAGCCACTCACCCCTCTCAGTATGTTTCGCTGTGATAGCACCGGAAAAAGGGGCTTTTAACTGATGCTGGCTGATCTGATGTTTATAGAGTGCGGCTTCTGCTTTAGCCGCTTCCATGTCTGACCCGGCGACATTACGTGCAACTTTTAGTGCAATGAGTTTGTTCTGGGCTAAATGCTTCTTTTTATGTAGCTGTTCACCTTCAGCTACTTGGCGCTGGGCTTCTTTTAACTGAGTTTGAGCCGACTGATAGTGGGCTTTGGCTTGCATCCATTTCTGCTGGATTATTTCGTCATCCAGGCTGAGTAACAGATCCCCCTCTTTAACTTGGCTTCCAACATCTACATTAATTGTTTTGACCAGTCCTTCCACTGCAAGCGATAGGTCTGCGCTTAACTCTGCTTTCAGAGTGCCGTGTAAGGTAAGTGTTTCGTAAAGAGGGGCAATTTCAGCGGTAGTCACCTTAACGGGAAGTGCCTTTGATTCAGCATGTAAGGTAAAGGAGTACCCAGCAAGGGTCAGAGCAATTATGCCTTTTAACCCTGTCAGGGTAAGTTTCTTTTTGATAAGCATGAGTAGCCACTCTACATGGAAATACACAAGGAACTAGGAACAAGCAAGGTCTGCCGGATCAACGAGTAGTATCCAGCAGGTGTCTGCCTTTAATCGTTCTCATTCTTATCAAGAATACTTAACTAAGTGGGTAAAGACCGCAACCAAATATACACTTTTTTACACATCCCCTGATAAGAAGGGGATGTATTTATCTGTGCAACAGAGGTCTTAGCTCACGGCCAGTACCTGCATGGAGTTGGTGCCACCGGCGTCACCCAGCGCTGCACCACGGGTAAGAATTACCAGATCACCGGTTTCCAAAAACTGGCGGGCTTTAAGTCCTGCCAGAACTTCTTCATTCAGTTTGTCTTTATCGATCTGGGTCGAATCGAAGAATATCGATTCTACACCACGGTAGAGAGCTGTGCGGCGCATGGTTCTCTCATTACGTGTCAGGGCAAATATAGGAAGGCCAGAACGGATACGTGACATCCATAGCGGTGTGGAACCTGATTCGGTAAGGCAGATAATAGCTTTCACACCGATAAGGTGATTGGCAGTGTACATAGCTGAACGGGCAATGGTTTCATCAAAACGTTCCAGCGTTTGTGAAATGTTGGTTGGAACGGGCTTTGATACCTGATGTTTCTCCGCGCCCTGGCAGATCGAGGTCATCGATTTAACCACTTCGATAGGGTTCTTACCTGCCGCAGTTTCTGCAGATAGCATTACCGCATCGGTACCATCCAAAATCGCATTCGCCACATCGAATACCTCGGCACGGGTTGGCATTGGGTTTTCGATCATGGTTTCCATCATCTGCGTTGCTGTGATTACGAAACGGTTAAGCTCACGCGCACGCTGAATAATCTTCTTCTGAACGCCGATTAGCTCTGCATCGCCAATCTCAACGCCAAGATCTCCCCGGGCAACCATGACTCCATCACAGGCAAGAATAATGTCATCCAGCGCCGCGTCATTGGCAACGGTTTCGGCACGCTCAATCTTAGCCACAATCTCCGCTCGGCTGTTGGCCTGGTCCAGAAGCTCACGGGCTTCCTGCAGGTCTGCAGCGCTACGGGGAAAGGATACAGCCACGTAGTCCATATCAATTTCGCCTGCGACTTTGATATCGCGTTTATCTTTATCAGTTAGAGCAGCAGCGGATAATCCGCCTCCCTGACGGTTAATACCTTTGTTATTGGAGAGGGGCCCGCCGATGATGACTTCGGTTTCTACACGGCTGCCTTTTACTGCCGTAACTTTAAGTTGTACCCGGCCATCATCTAGCAGCAGGATATCTCCCGGTGAGCTGTCTTCCGGCAGGGCTTTGTAATCAATCCCTACCTGATTCTGATCGCCATCGTTATTACCCAGTTCAGCATCAAGCACAAAATGATCACCTGCACAGAGCTGAATCTTATCGTTTTTAAAACGAGCGATACGGATCTTTGGCCCTTGCAAGTCACCCAGCACGGCTATGGATAAACCAAGTTTTCTTGCTGCTTTTCTCACGTCGCTGGCACGTTTACGGTGGTCGTCTGCGCTGCCGTGGGAAAAGTTTAAGCGAACAGTGTTTACACCATTTCGCAGAATCTCTTCCAGTACACCTGGCTGGTCAGAAGATGGGCCGAGTGTTGCAACAATTTTGGTTCGTTTCAGCATGTGAGCTTTATTCCTGTTAAAGAAAGTTTGATAGCAGTATAGAGCTTATTGGCGGCAGGTATTATGATTTTCAATACTGCGGTTATTTAAAAATAAGAATCTATAATTTTACCGCATAAATATTTCATCTTATTTAGCAGGACGTTATGCCTTATTCAGGATCAAGTCAGTGGCGTCGTTACCGGTTGCTGTTTTTTATTGTTCTGGCTTTTGCCTTTTTGCTGGTGGTGGGGCAAACAATGCTTGTCAGCCGGAGTCAGGGGCAGACGGAGCTGCAACAGCGTTCTGGTGCGGATCTGAATCGTTATCTGCTTAGCCTGCAGCAGAAACTGGATCGGTATAAAGATCTACCTGGACTGCTAGCTTCTCACTCCATTCTTATAAATGCTCTGCATAGTCCACAGGATGATCTGCTTAAAGGTGAGGCAAGTCTTTATCTGCAGCAAGTAAATGATTCGATTGGAGCAGCAGATGTATATCTGATGGATACGGTGGGAACAGCAATCTCTGCCAGCAATT
Source organism: Neptuniibacter sp. (assembly GCF_024231755.1). Lineage (GTDB taxonomy): Bacteria > Pseudomonadota > Gammaproteobacteria > Pseudomonadales > Balneatricaceae > Neptuniibacter. Next base: position 58,209 of record NZ_JAAEQH010000147.1, on the reverse strand, counting down.
GGAAGGAAGAGCGGTCTTTTGTTGGAAAGAACTACAGCTTCCGTCCCTATTTCAAGGATGCAATGGAAGGTAAAGAGGGGCGTTATTTTGCCTTGGGGACGGTCTCGAAAAAACGTGGCTACTATTTCTCCTATCCCGTTCAAGATGTGCAGGAAAATATTATCGGCGTGGTCGTGGTGAAGATCGATCTGAATGAGATTGAATCTGATTGGAACGATCCAGATCTGGATATTCTGGTAACCGATGAGGATGGGGTGATCTTTATCTCAACCCGCGAAGATTGGAAGTTCCGTACCTTACGCCCACTTTCCCAAGTTGATATTAAACGTATTGCTGAGAGCCTGCGTTACGGCGATCATCGTCTTACCGCGTTGGATATCATTAAACGTGATCAGCGTGATGAAGGAGGCCAGCTCATCACCTTGGTGGATGGTCAGAGAATCAATAATCCCGCTTTTGACGGGGTCAGTACCCGGGAGTTCTTGCTTCTAAGCCGAAGTCTGGAGGGAAGCGGTTTGAACGTGGTTGTACTGGCAAGTACTAAGCCTGTGCATGAGCGCATGTTCTACAGCGCCATTACCAGTGGCTTTATCTTTGTTGCCATGGTGTTGCTAGTACTTTTCCTCTCAACTCGACAACGTATTACCCGAGAGCGAGCGCGCTTTAAACGCTTGGAAACACAAGCATTGGAAGCGAATGAGGAGCGTGTACGAGAGATAATTGATAATACCCAGGCTGGATTGATCACTCTGGATGCGCAGGGCCGTATTGAGAGCATGAACACTATGGCTGAAAAGTTGTTTGGTTATGCAGAAGAGACGATCAAAGATCAATATTTCAGTAAGTTTCTGGCTCAGGCTGACAGAGCAATCTGCTGGAGACATATCACAGCGCAAGATCATGAAAGGCTTGAGGAGCTGTTTATCGAAGCAAATGGCTTACGTCAGGATGGTTCCACATTCCCAATTGAATTGATTATCGGATATATGGATTATGGCTCGGAGAAGCGTTTTATCGTTACGATCCATGATATTACTCAGCGTAAGCAATACGAAGAGGAATTGCAGCATGCCCGTGACCTGTTGGAGCATAGGGTCGAAGAGCGAACCGCTGACCTAACCGATGCCAACCAGAAACTGGTGGATGAGGTAGAGAAACATAAAAACACACAGAATGAGTTGATTCAGACAGCCAAGCTCGCGGTATTAGGGCAGATGTCAGCAGGTATTAACCATGAGTTGAATCAGCCTTTGACCGCGATTCGGACCTATGCCGACAACGCAAGAGCGTTTATGGATATGGGCAAGATGGAAACAGTGGAGACCAACCTACAACAGATCAGTGGCCTTACCGAGCGTATGGCTAAGATCATTCACCCGTTGAAAGAGTTCTCCCGCAAAACATCAGGCCAACCGGAATCGGTTTGTCTGCAAAACGTCCATGATGGAGCAATGTCCATCATGTATGGCCGCCTTCATAAAGCAGATGCTACGGTGAACTGGCCTGATGGCCTGAGTAAGCTCTATGTGATGGGTGATACCGTGCGTCTGGAGCAGGTATTGGTCAACCTGATCAGTAACGCCTTGCAGGCAATGGAGGAGCAGGACTCTCAACAGATCGATATCAGCACAAAACGCGATAACGGACAGGTTACGTTGCAGGTTCGGGATTATGGCCCTGGAATCCCCGTGGATGAAGTTGATCGGGTATTTGAGCCTTTTTATACAACCAAAAAAGCGGGGCAGGGCTTAGGTCTTGGCTTGTCGATCTCTCATCGTATTATCGAGAGTATGGGGGGCGAACTATCTGTCGCTAACCATATTGATGGGGGCGCGGTGTTTACTCTCTGTTTACCAGCGGCCCCGGCGCCTGATAATGTTGTTGGATAAATTTTCCTGTGGATCTTTTCTATGTCAGATAATACTCAACTCCCCATTCTTTTAGTCGATGACGAAGAACACATCCGTTTGGCTGCTGGCCAGTCTTTGGAGTTGGGAGGCTATGACGTTACAACGCTGGAAACGGCTGAAGAAGCGCTACAGGTAATCAATGATGACTGGCCGGGTATTCTGATTACTGATATTAACCTGCCGGGTATTGATGGCTTAGAATTGATGAAGCGGGTCGTAGCGTTGGACCCAACTCTTCCGGTTATTCTGATTACCGGTCATGGCGATATCACCATGGCAGTCAGTGCTATGCGGGATGGCGCTTATGATTTTATTGAAAAGCCTTTCTCCTCTGAACTATTGCTTGATGTGGTTCGTCGAGCCGTTGAGAAACGAGCTCTGGTTATTGAAAACCGCAAACTTAAGCAGGAACTTGAAGCACAGAGCGCTCCGGGGCCACGAATTATTGGTAATACGCCACTGATCGCTCAAGTCAGAAGTTTGGTTCATGCCATTGCTGATACTCCGGCAGATATTCTCATTCTGGGTGAAACCGGTACAGGTAAGGACCTGATGGCCCGTTATATTCACGAACACAGTAATCGTCGTGATAAAAACTTTGTTGCGATCAACTGTGGAGCGGTTCCTGAAAACCTGATTGAGTCTGAACTGTTTGGTCATGAGAAAGGTGCGTTTACCGATGCTAAAGCACGTCGAATAGGTAAGTTCGAGCATGCAAATGGCGGTACTCTGTTCTTGGATGAGATTGAGAGTATGCCGATGACGCTGCAGATAAAACTGCTGCGGGTGCTTGAAGAGCGGGCGATAGAGCGGCTTGGTGCAAATGAAGTTATTCCACTGGATATACGTGTTGTGGCAGCAACAAAAGTGGATCTTAAAGAAGCCGCAGAGCGTGGTGAGTTCCGAGAAGATCTGTATTACCGTCTCAACGTGGTTCGTCTGGATATCCCCGCTCTACGTGAGCGTCGGGATGATATCAGTGTGTTGTTCCAACATTTTGCTCTTATTGCGTCTTCCCAGTATGGCCGTGAAGTGCCATTACTCTCTCCGGAACGTATGCATAGCCTAGTGACTTATGACTGGCCGGGTAATGTGCGAGAACTACGCAATCTGGCTGAGCGATATGTACTGCTGGGGGAAAGCTGTACATTCGACTTTGAAAACCGTCCTATAACCGATTCTGATGCTAGCCAGGCAATGAGTTTACCTGACAAAGTTGAGCAATTTGAGAAGATGCTTATTCAGGCAGAACTCTCCCGTTGCGCTGGATCTATTAAGGAAACTCTTTCCAGCTTAGGCCTACCGAGAAAAACGCTGTACGACAAAATGAAAAAGTACGATTTGGATAAAAATGATTATAAATAAGTACTTAAGTCCTGAATAACCTTAGGTAGTGTCGGATCAATTATGGGCTGTCGCGCCCTGTATTAGTGATTACTTAATGTCTTTGCTGCACCGCAAAAAGGCAGTGAGTATGCTTTTTTGATTTAAAGATGTGCAAGAGAAACATTTTTACTCTTTTTTTACTAAAAAGTGACAAAAATGTGCTCGCTGGCACAGCGGTTGCTCTCTGACTAACAATTATTTTGTGAGTTAGGAGTAAACCATGAGAAAACTTCCATCCAAACTGCTGTTAGCTGCGGCTATCACAGCCATCGCTAATCCATCCGCTTATGCTGCTGAATCGATTGCAGAAGCATTCCAGAACGGTAGCACCTCCGTGAGCTTCCGCCTGCGCTTTGAAGACGTAGAAGTTGGGTCAGTAAGCAATGATGCACTGACTTTAAAAAGCCGCCTGACATACAAAACAGATACGTTTAATGGCGTTTCAGCATTATTTGAAGTAGATGACACTACTGTTTTGGGTGATGAAGATTACTCTGGGATTGCCGATTCAGAATATACAGATGTAAACCAAGCTTATCTTGCCTACACTGCAGCTGATACGACAGTGAAGTTTGGTCGTCAGCGTATCCTGCTTGATAACCAGCGTTTTGTGGGTGGTGTAGGTTTCCGCCAGAATGAGCAGACTTATGATGCTGTAACTCTGACTAATAAATCTTTACCAGATACTACTCTCTTCTACGGATATATTTCCGAAGTAAATAATATCTTTGCGAGTGATATTAAGCATAAAACACACCTTGTTAATGCCAAATACTCAGGCCTGCCGATTGGATCTGTGACAGGTTACTACTATCAGATTGAACCTGATGCAGCGACTGACAGCATTGATACGTTTGGTATTCGTCTTGTGGGTTCTAAGCCTGCTGGTGATGCAACTATTCTGTACACCGCAGAATATGCGTCACAGGAGAAGGGCGATGGAGACCCAGGTTATTATCTGATTGAGGGTGGTGTAAAAGCCGCAGGTGTGACAGCTAAACTAGGTTATGAAGTGTTGGAGTCGGATAATGGCGTAAGCTTCGATACACCTTTAGCAACGAAACATAAGTTCCATGGTTGGACAGATAAGTTCCTGAGCCCGGTAGCAGGTTACCCTGACGGTATTGAAGACCTTTATGTATCAGTAGGTACTAAGGTTGCTGGCGTTAAGCTGTTGGCGGTTTACCATGACTTTGAAGCGGAAAGTTCTTCTACTGATCTGGGATCTGAGTTTGGTTTAGTTATAGCGAAAAAATTCGGTAAAAATTACGGTCTAAGCTTGAAATATGCTGATTATGAAGCCGGCGACACCGGTGCAGATACAGACAAACTTTGGCTGACAGGTACTGCTAAGTTTTAATAGTAAAAAGTGGTCTGGAGTAGTGACTAGGCCACTTATCGCTCGGTGCAACCCCTTCGCACCGTTTTCAAGCCGTAGTTACCTACGGCTTTTTTGCATAAGTCAGAAATAATACCTCAGGCTAAGTTGCAGTTGTTTTTCAATCTGCTTCGCTGATTCGCCAAAATATAATCTGGCGGGGCGAGTGCTGTTGAGCCAAATATATTCGCTGAGGAGAAACCATTGGCGATTTAAGCGGTAACGGTGGCTTAAGGTAAATGCTTTACCATATTCATCGTTATTATCTCCCATGGTTTGGTCATGGTCGCTGACAGAGAACTCTTCCAAGCGAGCATTTATCCGGTGCTGTTGATGCCGCCAGCCGAGAGTCAAATAAGCACTCCGAAAATCATTATCGACCACGTTAACTTTCTGGGGTGATTGCATCAGAGTGCTGCCCTGCATCAATTGACCCATAAGGCTCCACTGTTTGTTTATTTGCCAACGAAATCCAGCATAACCAAATTGAGTTTTCCAGCCATATTGACCATCGGTTTCTACGTAAGGGGTTGCATTATTATCATAGAAGCCAGCTTGCAGGCGCAGTTTTCTCTGTAAGATGTATTCAGAGTTAAGAAAATAGCCTAGGCGATCATCTCCTTCATGAAATGGGTCGGATTCTTTAGCTTGTGCCGAAAGAATACCTGTTTGTGCAGGGGTTTGTGGTATAGGCAGCCCCTCACCAAAGACAGACTGTCTGCTACTCAGTGTCCAGCCATGCCAGGAGAGCATCGCACCGGCAGTGTCATTCATCGTGAAAAGTCCGGTGCTTAACTTTAGGTCGTAATCTGTATCTCTGAACTTCCCTAGCCATTCAGCTGAATATTCAATTCCTGTAGTACGAATTTCTTCGCCAATCCAGCTGTTCATGGTTGAAGGGGTTAAAGAGTTAGCAGGGGACCATGCTGTTGCACGGTTTTCTAGAGAGATGGGTGGATAAAATCTTCCAAGGCGTAGATTGTGACGGAGTCCATTTTCATCCGGTAGGCCGGAATGCTGAAAATAAAGTTCAGTCAGGCCTGTAGCGTTTTTTTCATTATCGATAAAGCTATTCCCTACTACTATGAGGGCACTTTGGTCGCTTAATCCCAACCTTAAAGCTATTCCTAGTTGTCCTAAAGAAAGATCTGTGCCGGGAGAGTTTTGTAGCTTTCCATTTTGGCCGCTGACATAGCTAGGGCTACCGGATGAATGACTGGTTCTCAGATCGGCAAGGCCCTTCCATTCGATATCAATGGCATATGTCGGTATGGATACCACAGACAGTACTAATAGCCATCGGCTCACCATATAACGTCCCTATCTAAGTTGGATTATAGTCAGAGGATAGTAACCACTGCCTGAATTCATCTGCCGGAAGTGGTTTGCTTATAAAATAGCCCTGAGCTAGGTCGCATTCATGTTCTTTTAACCATAATAGCGTGTCATGATCTTCGATGCCTTCTGCTACAACAATTAACCCCATATCGTGCGCCATACGAATTGTCGATCGAGCAATAATCTGGTCATCAGAACTTAAATGAACTTTATCGATGAATGAACGATCAATTTTCAGTTCAGAAACGGGCATCTGTTTAAGCTGTGCTAAGGACGAGTAACCTGTTCCATAATCATCGATGGAAAGCTTTATACCCTGATCCCTTATCTCGCATAGCATACGGATTGCACTATCCGGATCACTCACAACCGCACTTTCTGTAACCTCCAAAGAAAGCGCATGTGCAGGCAATTGATGTTGCTTCCACACTTGTTGGAGTGTCTCAGTAAGTTGCTGGTTTTTAAGGTTTTCGGCAGATATGTTTACGGCAATAGTGAGTTCGAGCCCTTGCTTGAGCCAAGCTTGGTATTGGCGTGCAGCTTCGTTCAAAACCCAATTACTTAAATTATCGATTTGCCCGGTTTGTTCTGCAATAGAAATAAAGGCATCAGGTGGAATCATGCCCTGGATAGGGTGAAGCCAACGAACTAGGGCTTCTAATTGATTGACCTTTCCTGTTCTAAGATCCATTTTGGGTTGATAAAACAAGCGTAGCTGATTTTGTTCTATGGCTATTTTCAGATCATTTACCAGGCTCAGACGGCGATTTGCATCAGCATCCATATCAACAAGGTATTGTTGAAAGCCACGCCGTTCTCGTTTTCCGTGGCTAAGAGCGGTATCTGCTTTTTGCAGTAATTCGTGAGCATCTCTTGCATCTTCAGGGGCTCGGGCAAACCCTATCTGGAGTTGAAGATGTAGTAAGGTGTCTTCACCACATAGAGGTTTATCCATCGCTTCTTCTATTTTACGTTGCCATTGCGCGAGTTCATTTAAGTTGGAGCTTTCGGTGACAAGCGCAAATTCGTCACCGTCTAGATGAAACGTTTGGATTTTGTTATCGAGCTGAACGAGTCTTGTCCCTACCTCCTGAATCATCAAATCTCCGATCTGGTAGCCCAGCGTGTCATTGACAGTACGGGTGCGGCGAATATCCAGATGCAGAAGACAAAAGCTTGGATTATTTCCGTTTAGTTTTGTCTCGAGTACTTGGAGGAGAGAGTATCGGTTAGGAAGATTGGTAAGGCTGTTATATTTTAACTGATGGCTGATTTTTTGCTCTCTGACCAGGACGGCTTTCTGCATCTCATTAAATTCATTGGCGAGTTGGCCCAATTCATTTTTTTCCTCTATATCAACCGTACTTCCATAGTTACCGCTAGCAATAAACTGTGCCTGGCGTACTAATTGCCTCACGGGGCGGGTAATTCCGGCGGCTAGCAGATATGCAGCAAAGAGCGCGATAGAGACCATACCGCCTTCCAGAGCCAGTAAGTGCCACCAGTTTCCTTGGAGGGTTTCCAGCAGGTTGGAGCGGGAACCAAAAATCGTTACATGTAGCGGTAGCTCATTGACCATGCCGACCTTTATCTGGGTAGCGATGATGTGTTGAGGTAAGGTGTTTTGGAGAATATTGAGCCCCTGATGGCTTGGTGCCAAGGGGTAATTACTGGGGATTGCGGCAGCGATTGAGCGCCAATACCCGGTATTTTGCTTGAGCATAAACTCAATACTCAATCCTGTAATATCGGCGAAGGTTTGAGCTAATACGGTATTGATTTGATAGCCATAACCGATCCAACCTACGGTTTGCTGACCGCTTTTTAGTGGAGCAAAACTGAGCTGGTAAAGTTCCTCTCCTTGTTGATAGAGGTGGGTAAAGGCATTTTCATTGGTAAACCAAAGCGGGCTGGTAAAGGTATTACCTTGATCAGGGCCAATGCTTATTTTCTCATGTGGCGCACGTCGAATGAGTTGGCCGACTATTTTATCTTCCTCGTCTACCGCGATTGCGATGTCTGCATCGATTCGCTTCCGGTGATTATTCAAGGCTATCAAAAAGCTGCGCTGATCGGCACCAAATACCTCTTTAAGGCCATAATCTTTAGCGGCGGTTTCTGCAAAAGCTTGTAAGTAATAACTTCGCTGTTGGTACTGAGTGTTAAAAACAGACTCAGCAGCATTTAGCCTTGACTGAATCTGTTCCTCGCCCTGTTTTGTGTTTGCATCGTAAACGGTCCACAACGAGGAAGCTTGTACAACCATCAGTAAGGCTACGAAGAAGATAAAAATTTTGGTCTTTAAACTGCCCATGGTTAGCTATTCCATCAACTAGTATTTGTCTAAAAATTCAAAGTCTTCTTCGTCAGCTTCAGGAGGTATGGCTTTGAATCTATCAGTTAACAACCAAGTGATTTTTTGGTCTTGTGTCACGTCAATTGTTTTAGTTAATCGATTTCCAGTCGTTTTTAATTGGGGGTGCCATAAGGTTAGGCGATATTTACCCGGTTGTTTTAGTTTAAGTGAGGTCTGCCCTTTTTCATCTGTTTTAGTGAAATAAGGGGTATCAAGAATGAGAATAAAGCCACTCATCCAGTCATGAATATTACAGCCCATCGCAATAGTTTCCGCTTCAGATGAACTTTTTAAGCCGGGCAAGGCTTTGGATTCTCCCGATTTTAGTTTAAAGGAAAAACGGTTCTCTCCTGAGATCGAATAAATATGATGGGTGAAATCATCACGATTGCTAAATTCAACCGTATCTTGGCGCTGTATCACGGTTATATAGGGCGCAAAAGCTCGGTCCTTCTGCGAAATTTCAATTTTTCTAGTTTGTAAATCAGGGACGGAGTGATTTAGGGGTTCAGCGTATATAACGATGGCTTCAGCACCAGAGAGATCTGGGTTTTTAACGGTTACATCAAGGGTGGTCGCGTTTCCTATTGCAGGGAACAGTATCGCAAGGCCGCTGAGTAGTGTGCGTATATACACAGTTATTCTCCGTAACTAGATCATGTCCAGTTACACTGACTGTTATAGAGCGTATAGGTTCCTTATTGCTTAATAAATGAAAAGCCCTGCTCAGTGGCAGGGCTTTTTATGTTTTATAAAGAGAAGAATTTACAGTTTAAATTTCTGAACCATACTTTCCAGCTGACCTGCCAGAGTATTCAGTTCATGAGCAACCCCATTCAGCTTACCGGCACGGGAAGAGGTATGTTCTGCTGTTTGTGCAATTTCATGCACACTGCTTTCAACGCTGCTAGCCATCTCTGTCTGCTCTTTAACAGAGGAAGCAACCATATGGTTCATATCGTTAATCATCTTAACTTCTTCTGAGATCTTAGTCAGAGCATCCGAAGTTTCCTGAACTTTACTTACACCCGCTTCAGCACTAGTGTGTGCTTCGTTCATAACCGATACTGCATCACGGGCATCCTGCTGCAGTTCTTCGATAATGGCATTGATCTCTTCGGTGGAGTTACGGGTCTTACTTGCCAGGGTACGTACTTCATCGGCTACAACCGCAAAGCCTCGACCCTGCTCTCCTGCACGTGCCGCCTCAATTGCTGCGTTCAATGCCAGAAGGTTAGTCTGCTCAGCGATCTTCTGAATTACTTCAAGGACAGTACCAACGCTCTGGCTTTGTTCATCCAGTTTATTGATGACGCCCAATGCTTTATCAATGTTGCTCTTAAGTTGCTCAATTGCATTGATCGCATGGTCAGTGATCACAGTACCCTCTTGGCTCTGCTCGAGGGCAAGGTCAGAGGCGGATACGGTATTTTCAGCACTTGCTTCAACACTCTTGGTCGCGGCTTCCATCTGCTCCATTGCTGAGGCAACGGCACTGGTTTGCATCTGCTGGTTGTTCACTGCACTGTTCGCCATGTCAGCAATTTCATTGATCGAAGAACTAGATGTACTTAACTGGTGTACGGTAGTGCTTACTTTGCTCAGGCTGGTATGAAAATCTTCCAGCATTACATTCAGGGAATTGGACATAACACCAATCTCATCTTTCGAGTTCACATCTATACGCAGTTTGAGATCTGAGTTGTTATGAATAGTGTTTATCGTTTTACCCATGCGTTTGATTGGCTGAACAACCATACGACCTAGCATCAGGCTGATAATAACCAAGCCTACAACAAACAGGATAATTTCAGTAATCGCAACACTGATCAGGTTGCTGGTGATTGTACTGTCTAGGTTTTCAAAAGAGTAAGTGACACGAACTGCACCGATAACTTCACCTTCAGGTACCTGGTGACATAACAGGCAGTTAGTACCTTTATAATCGGATAGGGCTTTCATCGGTACAACAACCGTCAGGCGGTGCCCCTTCTCATCGTGGATTTCTTCGATGATCTCTTCACCTTGCATCGCGCGTTTGTCGAAGTCATCAACAACTTTGGAATCAGGGGTGCCAGGGCCATAGATGCTGCTTACCTGCTCACCGCGGATAATTCGTGCTTCGATTACATCTTCGTTGGCAAGGATTTTTTCCTGAAGCGGCTTGCGGTTAGCCATTGCTCCACTGAGCATTAATATATTGATGCTGTCAAAATATGAGTCAGCTGTATCGTGGGTAGTTTTCTTAACTACATCCAGTACCAGTGCAGTTTCACTGCGGTTGATGGCTGTGAGAGAGCTGACCAGAATGATCAGAAATACGACAGCGAGGGATAGATTGACCTTCGTCTGAATAGAAATGCCTTCTAGTTTCACTACTCGGCTCCTGCATCCGCTTACAAAACAGTTTTTATATTAGTTGTGATCCAATCATAAGGCTAACTCTATGTAAGGTATAGCCTAATCTGTCCTATCTAAAGACCCAGATCAATAAAATCCGGGGCGTATGGTCGGTATCGGCTATTGTTGTTTTTCGTTTAAATTATTTTCGGGTCATTGTTGGGCGGATTTCCGCCCCCTTGTTTTTGGTGAATGTGTGGAAATCCACACATTATTTAGAATTCATATTAAGAGTCCATTCTTAATGATCTGATTTTAATTTGTTGATTTTTATTGTGTTTTTTGTTTTTTGAATGTGTTTTTTATAAGTTGGCCCTCTAATTGCTCTACTTAGGGCATGGATTCAGAAAGTTTCCGTGATCGGATTAAAGCTGAATTTACTAAAACAACGATAAACATAAATCTAAATAACAGGAGATGCATAATGCGTTTACTGACTGCTGCCGTAACTTCCCTTGCCCTGACCCTTGGTGCTCAGGCTGCTGTAGCTGCTCCGGTAGAGATCAAGTTCTCTCACGTAGTTGCTGAAAACACACCAAAAGGCCAGATGGCTATCAAGTTTAAAGAACTGGTAGATGAGCGCCTGGCGGGTAAAGTTGAAGTTAAGGTGTTCCCTAACTCTCAGCTGTTTGGTGATAACAAGGTTCTGGAAGCGATGCTGCTGGGCGATGTGCAGATGGCTGCGCCTTCCCTGTCTAAATTCCAGAAATACACTAAGAAACTGCAGATCTTTGACCTGCCATTCCTGTTCAAAGACATGGCTGCAGTAGAAAAATTCCAGAACAGTGCTGATGGCCAGAAACTGCTGGGCTCCCTGCAGAAGAAAGGTCTGGTTGGTCTGGGTTACCTGCACAATGGTATGAAACAGCTTTCTGCAAGTAATGCACTGAAAGTTCCTTCAGATGCTGCGGGCAAAAAATTCCGTATCATGACTTCTGATGTACTGCACGCTCAGTTCGAAGCTGTAGATGCGGTTCCTCTGAAAAAGCCATTCTCTGAAGTATTCACACTGCTGCAGACTAAAGCGATCGACGGTCAGGAAAATACTTGGTCTAACATCTACTCCAAGAAATTCTTCGAAGTACAGCCTTTCATCACTGAGTCTAACCACGGTGTTCTGGACTACCTGGTTGTAACATCTGCTGAATTCTGGATGGGTCTGGACGATGGCCTGAAGGCTGAAATCAAATCTGCTCTGGATGAAGCAATCAAGCACGGTAACAACATCGCTGCTGAAAAAGCTGAATCTGACAAACAGAAAATCATCGATTCCAAGCGCTCTGAAGTGCTAAGCCTGACTGATGCAGAACGTTCTCAGTGGGTTGAAGCAATGAAGCCAGTATGGAAGAAGTTTGAAGATCAGATCGGTGCTGACCTGATCAAAGCTGCTGAAGCATCTAACAACTAATCAGTTAGATCTGTCCCGGGTGGATCTCGCTTCCCACCCGGGCATTCCTTCATAGCATCCAGAGGAGAGCAAGGAGCTGTCCTGTGGATGTTAACTCCGCAATTATTCTAAGAACGAACAACGACGTGAGTCGCTACGGGGGCCGTTATGGTACGTAATCTCGTAACCAAGCTGGAAGAAGGTTTTCTTTCTCTCCTGCTTGTATCAATGACACTGCTAGTGTTTGCTGAAGTGGTAGCCCGCTTTGGTTTCAACGCTGGTATCCACTGGGCGCAGGAAGTAACGCTTCTGCTGGCTGCCTGGTTTGTATTATTTGGCGCTTCGTATGGCGTGAAAGTGGGTGCACACATTGGTGTGGACGTATTTGTGAAAATGTTTCCACATAACACCCATCGCTTTATTACTCTGGTCGCAATTGGCCTGTGCTTGGTTTACTGCGGTCTGTTCCTCTACGGTTCCTGGATCTACCTGAGCAAGATGAAGATGATCGGTATCGAGCTGGAAGATCTTCCAGTACCGAAATGGATACCGATGAGCATTCTGGTTATTGGTTTCGTTCTACTGATTATCCGCTTCCTAGAGCTGGGCTGGAAAGTCATTAAGGATGAAGCTGAAGGTTTCCACTTTGCTGATGAAGCTGAAGAATCTATGGAGATCGCTAACGAGCTGAAAGAAACCGCGCTTGGTAGTGATGAAAGTAGTGCTGAAGATTCAAAAAAATCAAATAGCCAAACAAAGCAGGGGGATAAATAATGACTATCGCGGTACTGTTTATCACACTGTTTGGCTGCATGATTATCGGCATGCCGATCGCTGTAGCACTTGGTCTGTCTTCTGTAACTACAATTCTGTTGTTCTCAAACGACTCTCTGGCATCTATTGCCCTAAAACTGTTTGAGGCGACTTCTGAACATTACACGCTGTTGGCGATTCCGTTCTTCATCCTGTCGTCAGCGTTTCTGTCTACCGGGGGGGTAGCGAAACGTTTGATCAACTTTGCGGTTGATACCGTAGGGCATATCAAAGGCGGTCTGGCGATGGCGTCGGTAATGGCGTGTATGCTATTTGCTGCGGTATCAGGTTCATCGCCTGCAACTGTGGCTGCGATCGGTACGATCTGTATTGCAGGTATGGTGCGTTCCGGTTACCCACAGTCTTTTGCGGCAGGTGTAATCGCAAACGCAGGTACACTGGGTATCCTGATTCCTCCATCAATCGTAATGCTGGTATATGCAGCAGCAACGGAAGTATCTGCATCACGCATGTTTATGGCGGGTTTCATCCCAGGTCTGATGATGGGCCTGATTCTGATGATCGCGATCTACATCGTTGCGCGTGTTAAAGGTCTTCCATCACAGCCATTCCCAGGCTTTAAAGCATTGGCAAAGTCCGGGCTGATTGCTCTGGGCGGTTTGATGCTGATTATCATCGTACTGGGTTCCATCTACGGTGGTGTGGCTTCGCCAACTGAAGCGGCTGCTGTAGCTGCTGTTTATGGCTACTTTATTGCGGTAATGGGTTACCGTGATATCGGACCAATGAAAGGTATCCCATGGCTGAAAGACGGTGAGAACTACATTACGGCAGCAATCCGTAATAGTGCTCAGATGCTTTGGGCATTGCCTAAATCAGTTCGTGACCCTGAAGTGCGTAAAGTACTGTTGGATGCTTCTAAAGTATCCATGATGCTGCTGTTCATCATTGCCAACGCAATGCTGTTCGCACACGTACTGACAACCGAGCGTATCCCGCACAGCATTGCAGGCGCAATTATGGACTGGGGTCTGCCAGCATGGGGCTTCCTGATCATTGTAAACATCCTGCTGCTGATCGCGGGTAACTTTATGGAGCCATCTGCAATCCTGCTGATCATGGCGCCTATCCTGTTCCCAATTGCTATGCAGCTGGGCATTGACCCAATTCATCTGGGTATCATCATGGTTGTAAACATGGAGATAGGGATGTTAACCCCGCCGGTGGGGCTTAACCTCTTTGTTACCGCCGGGATAACCGGGCAGAACATGATATGGGTTATTAAAGCTTGTCTGCCATGGCTCTGCCTGTTGTTAGGTTTCTTGATGTTGATTACTTATGTTCCGCAGATATCTCTGTTCCTGCCAGAATATATTGATCAAATGAAAGGCTACTAAATTTCATCCTTGAAAGACCGAGGGTACATGGATGTGCCTCACCCTGATCAAACTGTTGATTAGTGCTATTAACCACCGCTTGCGGTGGTTTTTTTTGTCTGCAAATTAGGATGAATTACGTACAACAGGTATAATCCGCGCCTCGTATGACAAGAGACGAAGAGAATTAGCGTGTTAGGTTACATTGCAGCACTTTGGGGAATCACGGGTATCAGCCTGCTGTTGGGCAGCGCGATCTATCGCCTCAGTGCTATTGGTATGCAGACATTTGATTACGACCTGAATTGGTATCACTGGGTTGCACTGGCTGTGAGTATCGCATTCATGGGCTTTGCTGAAGGTTACCGTGGCTTCCAACAAGCGTGGTCACCTCGTGTCGCTGCCCGTATCTTGTTCCTATCGCAGAATGTCTCACCTGTTCGTCTGATTCTGGCTCCGCTATTCTGTATGGGCTTCTTTGATATTGTGCGTAAGCGCATGATCGTTACGTACTGTCTGACCTTCGGTATCATTGGTATGGTGCTGCTGGTGCATCAGCTAGACCAGCCATGGCGTGGAATAGTCGATCTGGGTGTAGTGACTGGTTTGGCATGGGGACTGGCATCTTTGTTCATCTTTACCGCACAGGCGTTTTTCAGTCAGGGCTTCCAGCACTCTCCGGAGATGCCGTAGAAAGCAGGGGCGAGTGGCTAGATGCTTTGCTTGCTAGGAGCTAGGAACCCCTTGTGGCTGAAAGCTTAAGTGTTGATCCTTCAAACTTCAGACTCTGCTTTGACGTTTTGTCGGCAGAATTCTCTGTATCCGATTTCCTTTATTCGAGACTTGCTACAAATCATCAACAGCAGCTCGATACTTTATTTGAACAAGGTTTGATTCGGGTTGATGGCGAATGTGTAACTTCTACACATAAGCTGCAACCGGGTCAGAAAGTAGAGGTTACTCTTCCTGATCATCAAGAAGAGCCTGTCGATACTCAGTGGTACAAGCTCTGGGAAAATGATGAGCTGATGGCTGTGCATAAACCGCATCTATTGCCCGTCAGTCGTACAACGCGAAATCTGTACAATACTCTTATCTCTCTAATACGTAGACAAACTCCTTACGCTACTGCGCATCTTCTGCACCGCCTGGATGCAGAAACTTCAGGTATTGTTCTGATTGCTAAAACGGTGGCTGCTGATAAAAAGTGGAAGCCACAGTTAGGCCATTTGATAACCCGTAAGGTCTATCAAGCGTGGGTATTTGGCAATCCCAAATGGGATAAGAAAATACTGGATTGTGAGCTATCTGAAAAAAACGATAGCCCGATTCGTAGCCAGGTGTATGTGGTTGATCAAGATCGTTCTGAGCTTTATCCCAAACCAAAACATAGTAAAACTGCTTTCAGAGTGTTGCAAAGAGAAGGGAGCAGATCGCTAATCGAGTGTGAGCTGTATACCGGAAGAAAACACCAGATCCGTGTACATCTGGCGCATCTCGGCTATCCGATCATTGGCGATAAAATTTATGCTTTATCGGGTCAGTTCTACCTGAAAAGATTGAAAGCTGCCCTGCAAAGCGATGACTTTGATCAACTGGGCTCAGAATATCATCTGCTCGAGGCCAGCCGGTTGGAATTGAACATTGATGATGAAAAGGTGGAGATAGAAACATTTTCTCCTGAAATGCTGTCCTACAGCAAAGAATAAGCATTCAAAAATTTGCTACTCTAGGCGGTCATTGTGTAAGTGCACGAATAACTTCATTTCTGCAGTATGGAGAGCGGCCAATATGCGCAAGGCAACGTTGATTCAGAATCCTCTGGTATTAAACCTAGTGGTCATGATTGCGTATTTGGTTACGGCAAAACTTGCTTTGGGTATGGCGGAACACGGTTATGCCAGCCCGTTCTGGCCTCCAAGTGGCATCAGCCTGGCGGCGTTACTTCTCGGTGGCATGGGCATGTTGCCTGGAGTGTTTCTTGGAGCCTTTTTTGTTAACTGGCAGGTGGATAGCGCCAGTGTAACTGCCTTGCAGATTGCTTTTGGTAATAGTCTGGAAGCATTAACTGCATTACTTCTCACCAATAAATTTATTACTCGGCGTTACTTCTTTAACGACCCGCATAATATTTTCAAACTGACATTGATCGCTGTAGTTAGCTGCGCTTTGGCTGCAGTGATAGGCAGTCATGCGGTTACGGATTGGTCCTCTAGCGGTGCTATGGATCAATTTAAACGTATATGGTTGGTCTGGTGGCTTGGGGATCTGGTCGGTATTCTCATCTTTACCCCTTTAATTATGGTCTTTGCGCGTGAATATAAATCACCGGATAGCAGTCTTTTAGAGGTTTTCGGCTATACCATCGCTTCTATCATTCTGGCTCTAATTGTATTTGGCGGCTGGACCGTTGTTGAAATGACCCACGCCCCCTTAGCTTTTCTACCAATACCCCTGTTGATTGCTGTGGGGTATAGGTTTGGTTACAGAGGAAGCACGCTGTTGGTTTTGTTCATTGCGCTATCTGCAATTAATGGCACCTTAGCTGGTTATGGCCCCTTTGTTTCTGAAGATATTCCCCAGTCGTTACTAATACAGCAGGTATATATGTGCTGTATCTCGTTGTGTGGCTTATTGCTCTGTTCGGTAATTCTTGAGCGGGAGAAAGCGCGTGCGGCGATGCAGCGCTTGAGTGCAAAGCTGGAAATAGGAATCAACCGTGCGACAGAACAGCTGCGTGAAAAAAATGAAACTTTGCAGTTACAGCAAGAGGCGTTGAGCTCCACCGTTCAAGAGTTAAAAACCAATGAGAGGCGTTACCGAGCACTATTTGAAAATGCGCCGGAAGCCGTGGTGTTATTCAGTCTGGAACAAGACCGTTTTATCGATGTTAATGATAATGCTTTGAAGCTCTATGGCTACAGCCGGGAAGAGTTGCTCAAATTGAGCGTGAGAGATGTTTCACCAGAAGAGCAGCCAGATGGAACTCTCTCCGCTGAACGGGCTAAGTACCATATTGAAAAAGCGCTGGCAGGCGATTATGAGAGTTTCACTTGGACACATATCAATTCCCGTCGCGACCCAGTGGCTTGTGAAGTTAGGTTGGTACCTTTTCCTGCCATAGATGACGTGGTTGTCCGTGGTAGTGTCACGAACATAGAGCAGCGCCTGAAAACTGAAGAGCGTTTGCTTGAACTGACGACTTATGATGCTCTAACAGGGCTCTACAACCGTAATGCTTTTCTGCAGTTCCTTGAACAGAATGTGAAAGAGGCGGAGCGTAGCGGCTTCGAATTTTCAGTCCTTGTTATCGATCTGGATGGATTCAAGCGTATTAATGATTCGATGGGACATGATCATGGTGATCGCTTACTCTGTGCGGTTGCTGATCGTTTACGAGCCTGCTGTCGCAGTAGTGATCTTATTGCGCGCCTCGGAGGGGACGAGTTCACACTGCTGGTCAAAGCTGAGAAAGATATTGATCAAGCCCGCTTAGCGGATAAATTACTTGGTGCATTATCTGAAGCGTTTGATATAGGTGGCCACTCGATCTTCTTGTCGGGGAGTATTGGCATCAGCCATTACCCTGTGGACGGTATTGAGAGCAAAGAAATTCTAAAAAACGCAGATCTGGCTACGTATCGGGCGAAAAGTGCTGGAGGCAATTCCTATCAGTTCTTTACTTTGGAGATGAAAGAGAGAATTGAGCGTCAAATGCAGCTGGAAATGGAGTTGCGTCATGCGCTAACGCTTGGGCAGCTTGAGCTGTTTTACCAGCCGCAGATAGATCTTAGTACTAACTCTCTGATTGGCCTTGAGTGTTTATTACGATGGAACCATCCGCAAGAGGGGGTGCTTTACCCAGGTACATTTATCGATGTAGCTGAGCAGAGTGGTCTTATCTGTCAGATAGGAGAGTGGGTGGTTCATCAGTCTTGTCAGCAGGCAGCTCAATGGCAACAAGAGATAAAGCAGACACTGCCTGTATCCATCAACATCTCGGCCCGCCAGTTCCAGGATCATGTGGTTTTGGAAAAGCAGATCAAAGAAGCGCTCGATTGTACCGGTATTAAACCTTCCATGCTGGAGTTAGAACTGACTGAAAGTATGCTGATGGATAATGTGAACAATGCGATTACGGTGCTGAGTAATCTGCGTAAGCTCGGTGTCAGAGCAGCGATTGATGATTTTGGTACGGGTTACTCATCACTCTCATATCTAAAGCAGTTTTCTACCGATAAGCTGAAAATTGACCGCTCTTTCATTAACGAAATTGAACAGGATCTGGATGATGCGGCTATCGTTAAAGCCACTATAGCGATGGCGCACGGATTAGGTCTCAAAGTGATAGCGGAAGGCGTTGAAAATGAGGGGCAGAAAACTTATCTGCAGCAATTGGGTTGTGATGAGATACAGGGGTATTTGGTTTCGCCGGCGCTGCCAGCAGATGAGTTGATTGAATTCCTATATAGAGAAGGATATCTGGCAGAGTAGTTCTGCCAGATATGTGGCTGTTTTTAACCTAAGAACAGCTGATACGCAGTGTTATCAGTCTCTTCCCAGTAGTTATAACCAATCTCCTCTAGGAAGGCTCCTACTTGATCTCGCTCGCCTTCAGGTACCTGCATGCCAACCAGAACACGACCATAAGCTGCACCATGGTTACGGTAGTGGAACATAGAGATGTTCCATTTTCCGCCTAGCTTGCTGAGGAAGTTCATCAGGGCTCCAGGCCGCTCTGGGAATTCAAAACGATAGATCACTTCATTTTCCAGTGATTCCGGAGCGTGTCCGCCAACCATATAACGAACGTGGATCTTTGCGATCTCGTTATCAGTCAGGTCAGCGACTTCGTACTGTTTATCCTGAAGTTCGTTGATTAGATCATTACGATCCGCCTCTGCTTTAGTTTGGATGCCAGCAAATACAATCGCCTGATCATTATCGCTATAGCGGTAGTTAAACTCGGTGATATTGCGTTTACCCAAGGCAGAGCAGAACTTTCTAAAACTTCCCGGTTTCTCAGGAATACGCGCAGCGATAATCGCCTCACGTTTCTCACCCAATTCTGAACGTTCTGCAATATGGCGTAGGCGGTCGAAGTTTACATTGGCGCCGGAATCGATAGCGATCAGGGTTTGATCAGCAATGCCATCGCGGGCCACGTATTTCTTCATACCCGCTACACCTAGAGCACCGGCTGGTTCACAGATTGAACGGGTATCATCATAGATATCTTTTATCGCTGCGCAGATCTCATCAGTGGATACAGTGATAACTTCATCCACGTAACGCTGGGCTACTTCAAAGGTTTTCTCGCCGATCTGAGCCACGGCAACACCGTCAGCGAATATACCTACTTGCGGCAAAATAACTCGCTCACCTGCTTTCATTGCTTCGTACAGGCAGGCAGAGTCTTCAGATTCAACGCCAATTATCTTCGTCTCAGGGCGCAGGTACTTAACGTAAGCTGCGATACCTGCGATCAGGCCGCCGCCGCCAACAGGAACAAAGATGGCGTTAATAGGGCCGGACTCCTGACGTAGGATTTCCATCGCAACCGTACCCTGACCCGCGATCACATCAGGATCATCAAACGGGTGCACGTAGGTCATGCCTTTCTCTTCAACCAGCTTCTTAGCGTGGGCTGAAGCGTCATCATAGGCATCCCCGTGAAGCACTACCTTACCGCCCAGACGGCGAACATTGTTCACCTTCACATCTGGTGTCGTTTTAGGCATCACGATAGTCGCTTTAATACCCAGCGTTTTGGCGGACATCGCCACACCCTGAGCATGGTTGCCCGCAGACGCAGCTACCACACCACAAGCCCGCTCTTCCTCGCTGAGCTGCACCATCTTGTTATAGGCACCACGCAGTTTAAAAGAGAATACCGGCTGTTCATCTTCACGCTTAAGCAAAATTCGGTTTTTCAGACGCTCCGACAGACCTTTTGCTTCTTCCAACGGCGTTTCCACGGCCACGTCGTAGACACGGGCTTTGAGGATTTTCTTGATATATCTATCAGGCATGATCGCTTCTTTCGTCTGAAAATAAAAATAGGGCCGAAATGGTAATGGGAAACCCCCTGTTACGTCTACAACAGGTCGCCTTTGCAGCGTATAATTTGCGCAATTTCACATTTACCACGCACCCGATTAAGGGTAGCAGAGCACAGGTGCCTATCATGACCCAGGATGAGATGAAAAAAGCGGTAGCCCAAGCCGCTGTTGAATACATCAAACCTAAGCTAAACAAAGACAGTATTGTTGGTGTAGGTACCGGCTCTACCGCAAACTTCTTTATTGATGCGTTAGCTGAGATTAAGCACATGTTTGACGGTGCTGTAGCCAGCTCTGAAGCAACAGCAGAACGCCTTAAAGGCCATGGTA
This sequence comes from Neptuniibacter sp., assembly GCF_024231755.1. Taxonomy (GTDB): domain Bacteria; phylum Pseudomonadota; class Gammaproteobacteria; order Pseudomonadales; family Balneatricaceae; genus Neptuniibacter. The sequence goes on along the minus strand of NZ_JAAEQH010000147.1, from coordinate 37,512 downwards.
TTGAAGTCTTCGACATGAACTCTGTTGCTGAAATGGAAGTGTACGTAGATGGCGCAGACGAATTCGACTCCGGTCTGAACCTGATCAAAGGTGGTGGCGGCGCACTGACTCGTGAAAAGATCGTTGCTGCGGTAGCCAAAGAGTTTGTTTGCATCGTTGATAGCACTAAAAAAGTAGATGTGCTGGGTGAATTCCCACTGCCTGTTGAAGTTATCCCAATGGCACGCTCGCAGGTTGCTCGTGAACTGGTAAAACTGGATGGTATGCCAGAATGGCGCGAAGGCTTCACCACCGATAACGGCAACGTAATTCTGGATGTCCACGATCTGGAAATCCTGCACGCCAAAGAACTGGAAACACAGCTGAATAATATTGTTGGTGTTGTGACCAACGGCCTTTTTGCTAATCGTGGTGCAGATGTTGTGCTGATGGGAACGCCGAATGGTGTTGAAACGATTACTTTATAGTCGTTAAAACCGCCTAAAATAAGCGACAGCGCTTCGTTGCAAAAAAGCATTATAGGCCCCGCATTTGCGGGGCTTTTTAATGTGAATTCTGGTTAAGCAGAAAGGTTTCGAGGTACTTGGTTTATTAAAGATCTGTTGCCATCTTTACCTGCCTCTATTGCCTACAACTATATATACCTAGACTTTCCTAGAACGGCTGACTACTCTCCTAATGAACCCTTGATACACCTTTGCGTGTGAAGTTCAGATTGGAGTGCAGTTACAGGATGAAACTTCTCAATTTTGTTCGTTTTGACAAGGTTGGAAAGGTCCGGGTAATACCGGTAGCGTTGAAGATTGTTGTGGTGTTAACGCTATTCATTATTGTCTCTAATCTCACCACCAACTACATCAGCTTGGTATTTAACCGTATCAATCAGGTGCACTTCACCAAGCAGTTACTTATCAAAGATCTAAAAGAGATCTCTAATTTCAGCAATATCCAGTGGCAGATCTTCGAAATTAGTCAGGATAGGGCTGAAGCCCTCGCCAATATAAAGAAAAAAAGCTTATTTGAAATTGAGAATCAGAGCTCTGTTATTCTCGGCTTCGAGCCAAATGGAGACATAGTTTTCTCAACTTTGGATCAGAAAGGGACTAAGTTTGATATGCAGCCGTTACTGGAAAAGGGTGGTGGCAGCTTAGAAGCCTTGCATGAGGATTTTGTTGTTACAGAGATAAACGGCAAACAATATTTTGGTATATACAAATACAACAAACACTGGGATATGTATCTGTTCCGGGGTGAAGATGATGAGGCTTACCACCAAAAATCCTGGCAAAACTTCCTGCTGATTATTTTGATTATTCTGCTGATAACGGTTTTATCGGCGGTCACTGCTATCTATGTGGTGCGATATATTCTGCGTTTTATCAGTACTATTACCCATGAAATCATGGATATGACGAAAAAGCAGAAACTGGCACCTATACCTCTGGAAAATGCGCCTAACGACGATGTGACCTACATGGGCATGTCGTTTAATGTCCTATCTCACAACATGGATGTGTTGGTGAATATTTTTAAAAAATTCGCCGATCGAGACATAGTCAAAAAAGCCTACGAAGAGAAAGAGATCCGTTTAGAGGGCGACCAACAACAGCTGACCATGCTGTTTACCGATATCAAAGGTTATACCAACATGACGGAGACCTTAGGCACGGACATTATCAAACTGCTGAATATCCAATACGATCATGCCATCGCCAATATCTATGAACATGAAGGAGTGATTGCTTCCATTATCGGTGATGCATTACTCGCGGTTTATGGTGTGATGGACCATGAGAAAAACAAATCTTACGCAGCGCTCTTATCAGCTCATGACATTATTCGTGCGACTGAGTCTTTAAAAACGCAGATGGAAAAGCGTAAGCAGGATCTTATTGCCCAACAGGGTTCGCTGACTGAGCAAGAAGAGGCCATTTATCAGGCGGTATTACTGGATGTGGGCGTTGGGATCGATTGTGGTGATGTGTTTTATGGCACTATAGGCTCGCAGCTACGAATGACCACCACCGTGATTGGTGACCGGGTAAATTCTGCGTCACGCCTTGAGGGGCTTACCCGCATCTACAAAGTGCCCATGATCTGTTCGGATTCGGTACGGGATGATGTTCTACAAGCGGTAGCAGAGTCAGGCTTTAAGTTTATCAATATCGATAGTGTAAAAGTGAAAGGCAAAAATGAGGCCTTACCTATCTACTGGCCGGTACCAATCGATGAATATAGCGATGTGTTACAACAACAGTTGAAGCCCTTTGAACAAGGGCTAAATTGCTATTATCAGGGTGATTGGCAGAAAGCACATGAGTATTTCTGCCAATGCGCTTTACCTGTGGCAGATGAGTTTAAGCAACGTACGTCTGGGCAGTGTCCAGGTGATTGGGATGGAACATGGGTTCTGACTTCGAAGTAAACGACCGTTTACGTGTCACTAAAGAATCGTTTCTGACGCATGAAGCGTTGCATCAGGGCGAAGCTGCCAGTGTCTATTCTCTGGAGCAGGAGTTTGCTCGCTCCAAGCTGAATCGAAGTTACAAGTTAACCAAGATCATCTCTTCTCTGATAGTGTTCATGCTGCTTACCAGCGTTGCTTTTCATCTGTATATGCGCCAGCAGGAGAATAATGTTGAGATCAATATTGCTGAGTTTGATGAGGTTAAATTAAAAGAGTTGGTGTTTTCGATCGGTAATTCCAACGTTGAGTTGGATATGCTGCGCTCGGAATTAAGCGAAATTGAGAACGAACATGCCGATCTTAAATCAGTCGTAGTGGCTGAATATGCACGCCGGGAGAAGTTAGCACAATTGCAGAGTGATGATGTTCAAATTCAGCAACTCAACACTGAGCTTAAACAGGCGTTGGAAGTGCTGGAGGGGCAATATTTAAAGCGTAAAGGCAGTAAACAAGCTCAGATCGATAAATTGCAGGCTGAAATTGATCAGGTGGAAGGTGAGGTTCAGCGATTCTCCGGAGGTAGCTCTGCGATATTAAACCCAGAGCAAAAGCTTCAGGAGCTGCGGATTAAAAATGTACAACGATATTATGAGAAGCGCATAGTAGATCTTAAGGCTGAATTTGAGAAAGAGAAGCAATTCCTAATCGACCGCTACAACCCTCAGTTTGATGATCAAAAGATCAACCAGATTCTGAATACCCGATTAAAAGAGGTAGATTCACAAGCTTTTTCTGAGCAACAGCAAAAGTATCTAAGTGATATGGGACTTATTTCCAGCGGTGCCCTTTCGCAGTTGATTGCAACCCAGGAAAACCAGGCGATGCTGTTATCACGTATCGCTGAAATACCCTACATCAATTCACCCCAGTCAGCTTCTGCCCACCTTCAAGTGATGACTGACAGCCTCAATTCAAGTTATAGCGAGCTGAGTGGCACGTTATTGGATAACCTGCGCACCTCTGAGCAACAGCTGGACAGTTATCAGTATTTTCTAGGTAAGTTATTAGTCCAGCAGGAGGAGGCCGGATATGTGCTCGATCCAAGAGATGCAGAAAATGTGGTTGTCCATTTTGCTAGGCCGTATCGTACTGACATCGGCGATATGGCGTTGGTATTCAGGCAAGATGATCAACTGATTGCGGAGTTAGTATTTGTGGATTCCGAGCAAGGTTTGCGGGCTAAGGTTTCCAAATTGAATACCGGCCAAGTCATTCAGGCTATGGATAAAGTGATTTTGCTTAAAAAGAGGAATGCACAGTGAGCAGACTGGTAATTAGCTTTGTTTTGGCTTTTTTAGTTTTGCCTGTGCGTGCTGATATTTGGCAAGAACATGGCGTAATACAACTGTCTGAGCAAGATGGCTGGTCACATCTGCAAAGCGCTGCGGGCAGAGAGTTTTACCTGCAGGGGAGTGAGCTTTCTGCCGAACAAACACGCAAAGTTGTACAGCTGGTGGAGCTGTTTAGCCGCTGGCAGCAGATACAGTGGCAGCGTTTGGAATTGGTGCAGGAAGGCTCTGTCATCAATGCGTTACTGACGCCGAATAAAGTGTTGTTTAATAACCGTGACTTCACTCCTCATTTGCAGGCTGGGGTACAGTTTATAAAGCAGGGGGATGTTCTGAAATACAATTTCCGACTGTTGGATCAGCAAGTCTTTATTAAGTTATCCGGTCATTATGAAAGTGAAGAATCGTTGTTAATGGCGATTGCTGAAGCGCTGGAAAATCAGAATAAACACCTCAATATTTACGACCCTAAACAGCTACATGCCCAAATCACTGTATTACAGACAGAGATAACGAACCTACGCAGAACGCTGGTGGCGCTTAACCCTGAGCAATTTTGTCATCTGGAACGCTGCGATGAGGAAACTAAGATTGATGATCGCTTGTACAGTACGCAACGTTATCCGGGTGAGTTGGCTGAGACGGCTAAAATACAGCTGTCCGAGTTGGGCTACAGGTCGGGGGAGTTAGGCCAGAATTGGAGCTATCAGGCCTATAAAGCTTTGCTGCAATTTCAGAAAGACAGTCCATTGCTGCCTGTTACAGGCGAGCTAGATCGTTTAACCAAGATCGCTTTGGCTAACCCTGAAATAGCGAAGGTAAATCCTGACAGGCTGGATATGTTTCAACTTCTGGGTGATCTTGATTTGAATCGCTTCCAGCGGGTGCGTTTAACGCAGGAAGTGCAGATTGCGTTAGCCAACTGGGCAGGTAAACCGGGGCGCTTTGATGGCCGTTGGTCTTCAGACAACTTATATCAATATATCTATTTTCAGCATGCCCATGACTTGAAGACGTCTGGAGTGTTTGACCAGGACACTCTACATGTCTTGTTAAAGCGTTCATATGTTCAACTACCGGAGTACCTCAATGCCGTTGTCCCGGCTTCCGAGCAAATTAGGTTACTGAACACCGCGTTGTTCGCACAGGGGTATCCATCACCCGCCAATGGTTCTGATTGGCGCTTGGCGACAACAACCGCTTTGGCTCTGTATCAACAGACAGCTGGATTGGCAGTGGATGGTTTATCTAATCAAGCCACTATGCATTCATTGTTTGCTGGGCCGCAGAGCAATTTCGTCTTAAAGGTTCAACAAGCCCTAGAGCTAAAAGGGTATGACCCCGGCGCATTGGATGGACAATGGGGTAATCGAACGGTTACTGCATTGAAGCAATTTCAGGCAGCGGAGTCTCTGTCTGAATCCGGCTGGGTCGACCTAGAAACTAAACGCCGCTTAGGGCTGTATTTTTAGCAGATGACTATCGAGATCGAGGCTGTTGAGGACTGTTAAGAAATAACGATCTTGTTATTCGTTATTGTGTTTTTACGACTGCCCACTGAAGGCCAGCTTTACGCCTAAACCAGCAAATCCAGCAGCAAATGCTTTTTGCATATAGGTACTGGCTTTCTTTGAGTTTTTGACAAATTCACTGAAGTGCCCTGCCAACAGACCATAAATAACAAATACTGCAAAAGTCATAAGCATGAATATAAAGCCTAGAACAAACATATTGTACAAAGGAGATTAGGCTGTTTCAGGGATGAATTGCGGTAGAAAGGCCAGGAAAAAAATTGAGAGTTTCGGGTTCAATATATTTAGTAGGAAGGCTTTGATAATAATTCCAGTATGTTGCTTCTGAGTGTCGAGATAAGCAACGGTTAGGGGTGTTGCAGAGCGCCAAGTCATCCAGGCTAGATAGAGTAAATACACGACACCGGCAAATTTTATAACTTGAAAAGCAATGGCGCTGGTATGAAAGATCGCAGCCAAGCCAAAAATGCTCGCTAACATAGCTGGCACAATGCCGAGCGTGCACCCTAGTGCGGCGAATAGACTTGCTCTTTTGCCAATCAATAGGCCTGTGGCAACTGTATATAGAACTCCTGTTCCCGGTATTAGTACAATAATTAAAGATGTGATCAGAAACTCTAAAGAAATCATTTCGTTCCCTTATCCTAATCCTGAAGTTAACGAGCACACCCAATCTTAGGCGTTATCCTAAATATGAGAATACATGATAGTAGGTTTTATAAGTTAGCTATAACTGAAATTTGTAGACGAAGGTTAGAGCAAGGCTTAGGTTCATGATTCAGGAAAACTGTAAATCTAGAAATAGCGCGTTGCTAATGCCAGAGGCGCTTGTCACCTATAAGTTTTTGCGTTTCATCAGAGAGTAAAGGGTTGGATAATTTGAACACTTTTCGTTGCTCAAGATTAGCTCTTGAAACTATATCCGCTGTCACTGGATGATTTTCAAAAAGAGTTTGAAAACTGCCATCATCAATAGATTGGTTTAGCCCCACAGTAAGCCTTTCATAGAGCCGATTATTGTTGCGATTAACGAAGAAAAACATGGGAGCAGGGTATTGAACGAGTATGTTTTTTTCTACTGTAAATTCCGACTTATCCTTTATTTCGACCCAGGGTTCGTGCAACGCACGTAAAAATAAATCAAAACGTTTTTGTTCAAGCATGGTAAGCAATGTATGAGCAAAGCCTTCGATAACCGTCATACCGTTCTCTCGAAGAATCACTGTATCGGGCCAGTCATAGCCCTGACCGATAATAATTTGCTGCAGCTGACCCTCGGTGATGTTGCTAGGGAATCTTTGCTGATCGCCTTCACGAATAATACCTATGCGATAACCCATTAGGCCTTTTAATAAAGGTATTGGAATGGGCATTAATCGTTGCTCTAGTTCGGCTGATGTCATCCTCCAAGATATATCGATACTATTTCCTGACTCGACTAGGGCGGAGGTTCTACCTTGTGGGATTTCAAGTTCAATTGGGAGTAGCTCGTAGTCACCGTAATCGTCCTTAGTAGCCTCAAGAGCGAGGGTTAGGGTGTCGATAAAGTATTGCTGTTTGGTATCAGGGTATTTCACTGATGATGTGTATCGAACAGTGTCTTTAGCAAAGCTAAGCGGAATAAAAAACAGCAGGTACACAAATAGACAAGTTACAGCTTTCACGGCGCACTCCTAGATCTATCAAGCAGTATAGACGAGCTTTTACCAACTCTTATGGAGCTTGGACGTTTCTATTAACCCCCATATAGGGGACTTTGAAAAATCTACCCTTTATCCTTCTAATCCCAAAACTAACTTAACAAGTGGCCTCGCATATTAGATACTCGTTGCTCATTCAATAAAAAGTCAGTTTGAGGGCAGTGATGGCGGAGATTCAGCGTGTGTTGGTGGTTGGTGGGACTCACGGAAATGAAAAAACTGGAGTTCAATGTGTTAAGGCGCTCAACCGAAACATCAGCCAATTTCGTGATCGCAGCTATACAGTAGGAACACTATTGGCTAACACCTCCGCAATAGAGAAGAACTGTCGTTATATCGAGCAGGATTTAAATCGCTGCTTTTCTAATACCCTTTTGAATGGCGAGCCTCAAAACGTTGAGCAAAAACGTGCTCAGGAAATCAACTCGCAATATGGTCCCAAAGGTGATGATTCTGCAACTGACTGGATTATCGACTTGCATACAACCACCACCAATATGGGGTTAACACTGGTGGTGCACCAGAATGATAAACCTGCGCTACAAATGGCTGCCTATATTCAGAGCCTGATTCCGGATGCCGTTATTTTCTACGAAGATCGTGATCCGGCAGAAGACAACTTTTTAGGCTCTATCGCCAAACACAGTTTGTTAATTGAAGTAGGGCCAGTCCCGCAAGGGCTATTGCGTTGGGATATTTTCAAGCTGACTCAGGACGGCTTGTTCCATGCTCTGGACTTTATTGAGCGCTACAACAATAACGAGATTCCGGTACTTCCTGAGGAATTGCATACCTACGAGTTTATTGAGAAATTGCATTTGCCGCGTGATGAAACAGGTGATATTTGCGGGATGATTCATCCGGATGTGCAGGATAATGACTATCAGCCACTAAACCCCGGTGACCCACTGTTTATTACAGATGAGGGTGAAACAATTTGCTATGACGGTAGTGAGCAGGTTTTCACAGCATTTGTGAATGAAGCGGCTTATTATGACCAAGCGCACGGATTATCGCTGATGCGAAAGAAAATAGTTTCCTGTGGTTCCGTTTAAAAATCTAAACGTGCGCTCTGTTGAGGCTTTCTTTCTAGAAAGCCTTTCTCCTGCTCTAGCTTCTACGGCTCTTCCCTGACAATCTGGGCTACACTCTTTAATACGCAAGCGATAATGAGTGAATTATGAGTCTACTGATTATTCCCCTTTACCGCAGTTTTCTTTGTTTCTTGCTAGCAGTTTTATTGCTTGTGGGTCCTATGGCTCACGCTACTGATGATGAGGTTGTCATCTACTCAGAACATTACCCTCCATTTAACTTTTATCGTAATAATAAGCCACAGGGGATATCTGTCGAGCTATTAAAGATAATGTTTGAGCAGATGAGCTCCCCTTTAGGAGTTGAGGATATTCAATTTGGGCCTTGGCCTAGGGGATATAAACGTGCTTTGACACAAAAGAACAGTATGCTGTTTTCTACACATCGAACACAGGCAAGGGAAAGATTGTTCAAATGGGTTGGGCCTATTATTTCTTCACGAAATGGCTTAATTGTCCGCTCATATCTTGAACAGGATTATAGTGATTACAGGCGAATGAAAGGGCTTAGGGTTGGGGTGATTAAAAATGATATCGCTGCAATTTTACTCGAAGAACTAAATATCCCAGATATCAAAATCATACACCTAGTTAACCCAGAAAAGGCCGCTATGATGTTAGAGAACGGTAGTCTGGATATATGGGCTTATGATGTGAACGTTGCGGCAGATATTCAAAGACGTTTAGGGCTGTTACCCGCAGAGTACACAGTGGCACTTTACCTTGGGCAGCCGGGCTTACTCTATTTTGCTTTTAATCTGCAAACCGAGGACAGAATTGTCGAAAACTATCAACAAGCGCTGAACCGAGCGAAACAAGCAACGAACAGCGCCAATGAAAACCGATTTGCAAAAATTCTTGAGCACTTTAATTACAGTCAGCTGGATGAAGAAATGCATCCAGTGGAATGAAATGAAGCAATTACAGAACGCTGGATTAGCATATGGCGCTAGTTTCAAGGTCAACCTCCTCAATGAAGTGCTTTGCCCCCTCCTTTCCCGTCCTATGATTCATTATCTACAACGGCATTTCTAAAATATTTCTTCTTAGTTTTTTAGTTTTGAATTTATATGGTTGTATTACTGACAAAGCACAATGGTTTTATAGAGTGGATCGTTTACTATGCTGTTAATAGCAGCCTGCGCGTAAAGGGTGAATGGATAGGGCAGAGGATGTCTTGGGCTGGTGCTGACTTATCTTATTTTTTGAGTGATATGCATAATGGCTGACTTCCAATGGAATCAGGGCTTAAGTGTTGGAATTGAGGAGATTGATAACGACCATAAGCGGTTGTTAGCGATTATTTCTGAATTAGCTCATGCCATTGAAGAAGACCACGAGAAGGAAACTATAGGTCGGGTTTTTGCCAAGCTGGAAGAGTATGTGCGTTTTCACTTTCAGCGTGAAGAAGCCATTATGCAGCGCGGTGGCTATCCTGATCTTGATGAACATATTCTTGGTCATCAATCCTTTTTTAAACGTATTCCTGAACTAAAAAAACAACTTCTGCACGCTGATTCTGTTGAAGTAGCGCGAGATGTTTATCTGTTTCTGGTGGATTGGCTGCTTAATCATATCGTGGTTGATGATATGTCTTACCATCAGTGTTTATGTGACAGGGGATTAACTGACAGTAGCTCCAAGCCGCCTAGTTGGTTCTCACAAATAGGGCGTTATATCAGTTCACGCCTAGCACTTGGCTGGCGAATTATCCTGACTGCATTGATACCTGCTTTGGGTATGGTTCTACTCAGCTTGGTCCTGCTGAGTGGCACTATCGAACGCTCTCAGAACATGCAACAGTTGTCAAAAATCAGTGCTATCGCTCATGAGATTAATGCTCTTAGTCACAGCATGCAGGCGGAACGTGGGCTTACTACAGGGTATATAGCCTCAGGGTACCGGGTTTTTATTTCTGAAATAGCCAGTAAACGGCAGCAAACAGATCAGGTACTGGAAGCGTTTTTACTACGAAGTGAAAAACTACAGCAGCAGACACTTCCGCAGCAGTTGCATGAACAGTTAGTAGAGGCCTCTGAATGGTTAGCAGTGATTCAGCAACAGCGAGAACGTGTAGATCAGCAGCTACTCTCAATCGTTGAGATGCAGCACTATTACACCTCCGTGATTGATCTCCTCCTGAAAATTCCAGCGACTTTCACCTTTATGGGCTTGGATGCAGAATTAGAGTCCCATGTTTCCAGTTTTACGTCGGTCGTGAATTTAAAAGAGGTTGCCGGCCAGGAGCGTGCGTTAGGCACATTGATTCTGGCAGATGATCGTTTAGATCAGTCTGCACTGCATAATTTTATCTCCTTGATGGGGCAGCAGCAGGGACTGATTCAGTATTTTAATCAGGTGGCGAGTGTCAGTCAGCAGCAGGCCTATCAACGTTTAGAGCAGAGTCAAAGTTTTGAGCAGGTAGAACGCTTTGAGCAGCAGCTATATTTAGCGTTGCAGACTGAGAACAGTCAGGATATACCGTTAAATGAGGCATTATGGTTTGCTGCTTTATCAGAGAAAATAGACCTATTAAAAGCTTTGGCAGATCGTCTGGTATTGGATATCACATCTCAGGCAGAGAACAATGCTAAGGATGCACAGGTTCAGCTCTGGATAACCTCTATCGCTCTTATATTGGTTATTACGCTAACTATAGGCGCATGTTGGCTACTCAATCTAAGTATCATCAAACCAGTGCGAATGCTAAACAAAGCGATGGTAAGGCTTTCTCGTGGTGACCAGGGGTTTATCTTTTCCGACAAATTTGCAGATGACGAGCTAGGCCGCTCTGTTGCCGCTTATGAAGAATGTCGTCGTAGTCTGCTGCAGGCGGAAATTAGGGTCACAGTGGAACAGCAACGACAGCTGATGGATCTTAAGCATAAAACGATTGAGCATGAGAGATACCGTCGACTTGCTTCTACTGACTCCCTCACAGGTGCGGTTAATCGTCGTAAATTCAATAAACTAGCTGATCATGAAATGGGTCGAGTGCTGCGTTACCAGCGACCATTGTCATTGCTCATGCTGGACATAGATTATTTTAAACGGGTTAATGATAATTATGGTCATGTGGCTGGCGATGAGGTGTTGCAGGTGTTTTACAACGCCTGTGTTGAGGCTGCACGGAAGACCGATATTGTAGCTCGCCTTGGTGGAGAAGAATTTGCTGTTTTAATGCCAGAAACTGAACAAGCTGCGGCGGTTCAAGTGGCGGAACGTATCAGAGAGAATATTGAGCAGCTACACATTAGAACCCAAACGGTAGAAATATCCATTACGGTTAGTGTGGGGGTTGCTAGCTGGCAAGAGGGGCAATTTAACCAGTTTAATAATATGCTCAGTGCGGCTGACGAAGCTTTGTACACGGCTAAAGCTCAAGGCCGAAATCAGGTGGTTGTCTACTCGGATGTTAAGTAATCGAAGAGGATCTCAACCACATAGTCCCGGCACTAGCGTAAAACCTTAATTAGCTTTCAGACGAAATATATTGGCTCATGAATGCGTAGGAATACCAGTTTAAAAACACTGTTCAGAAGAATCTGAATCAAAGTGGCTTACACTTGTAGAGTACAGCCCCTTGTCCCCAGTAAGTTCCCTCATCATCAACGATATTCCAAACAATCGCCTCTTCCACAAAAAAACGATTTTGTTTTGCGGAAATTCTGACGCCCTGATAATCATCAATAAAGCCGTTGTCGGTTACAGCCTTCAATAAGCGATCCCGCTCCTCCTGTATTTGCGGCTCAGCCGTATAGCGTGAAGGTAGTTTAATCAGCTCTTCCCAACTGATCTCAAACTGCACCATACCTGCCGCATTGGAGTAGTCCAGTTTCGGATCGGCCTCTGCATTGTGAGACAGTACGGGGAATTCTGCATCGTAGAGCGCTTTATAGCGACCATTCCCGGTGATGCCAGCAGGTATAAGAGACTTTCCTGTCAAGCGTTGGAAGCTACTTAGTAGCCGTTCCGCTTGCTCTGCGTTGTAGTTATTTTCTGAGGATGGTTTGCTAGGTTTTGCCATTGATGAAGCCTAAACGTAAATCTGAATTACACGCGTATAGTATCACTATTTGCCAAAGCTAAATCAGGCTTTCCTTGCCACTAGCAGCGAAGCATTCTAGCAATTCTGCCCTTTGCTTATTCAATGCTTTAAAAAGTCGATAATAGGGCAGTCGGAAACCGAACCATCTCCACAACATAGGCCAGAGAGCTTTTCTAACGAGTCTTGCAGCTTTTGTAGTTCTGAGATCTTTTCTTTGACCAGGGTAATCTTATTTTCCACTTGTTCTTTTACCAGAGCGGAACTGTTTTCAGGGTTGATCTGAATAGACAGCAGTTCGGAGATCTCTTGCAGAGAAAACCCTAAATCTTTGCAGCGATTAATAAAGTGAAGGCGGGTAAGAATGGATTCGGGGTAAACCCGGTAACCGGAATCAAGACGGTGGGGTTCTGGAATCAGGCCGCGCTGTTCATAGTAGCGAATAGCTTCTACTGTAAGGCCTGCTTGTTTGGCCACTTGGCCTATTTTGAGCTGTTTCATACTGCATATTTAGCATGGAGTGAGAAACAGCTCAATTATTACTACTTACAGCAGTACGTTGCTCCAAGCGATGCTTGCTGGCATTGTGATCCAGCCAATAGCAGCCAGGTTAATGATGATCCAAGTAAAACCTGAAGAGTCGCGGAAGTTTTCGTTATCAGCCATGAAAGTCACCCTCATATTATGGCAGCAGGGGTATTCGGTTTTTGAAGTAAACAGCAAGTTACTTCGCCCTGGGCGAGCACTTAAGTGCTTCTAGTTTGGGCTGGACCGAGCAGAGCCGTGCTTTGGTTAAAGTTGCATAGAACTGTCTTGATCTGTTTCTGGCGCGCGATTCTATCAGGGTTGATCATTTTTTAATAGGTAAAATAAATTAACCTTAAATATTTTAATAGTATTTAGGTATCATTATTTTTTATAAGGGTATTTGGTCGGTTTATGGTAAAGGCTCATTTTTTGTAGCCCTGACACCAATCCCCAGCCATTTTCCTTAGAAGCAATTTATTACGTGTAGGTTCTGTACGAGTGCCGTAGGCATCGAGAATCCTTTTTATCCACAGCAGCCCTTTTTGCGGTAATTGTTCAGAGGTTTCATAAGTGGAATGAATCAGAAAGCTTTCTTGGGAGTAGAGTATGCTGGTTAGATCACCGCTGTTTAGATCTACTAGTACTATTGCTTCCTCCATTCCACCGCAGTGGTCCTGCGTGCCTTTCATAATCAGAATATCGTTCTCTACTTTTACGGGAACAAAACCTCCTCCCAGATTTTTGAACAGGTGCTGAAAACCGTTATATCCAAGCATGGCTGTTAGTAGACTGTGTAAGTAGTCATCGTAAAGGGGTTCGCGTAGAAACTTGTTGTGGTAGCTGCGCAGGTGGCTGGCTGAATCAGCATCCGCCAGAACATTTGGAGCATCGGCCATGCTAATAAAAAGCAGTTCATCCCCACCTAGCTGAGATTGCAGATCTGCATAACGTATTTCCGCATTGATCTGACCTGATAGTAGTAGAGCGATAAATAAAACGTAGATTTTCATCATGGTGTGATAACTCTTTCTCGCTTCATCCATTATGATAAACAGATATGTCTGTTCGAGCGAAAGGATCATGCTGCGTTTTCTAATTGCCTTTGTCGTTGTTATTGCCCTGCTATTACATAACCTGCCGTTGCTAGTGCGTGACCAGATTGTTATCTGGTTGCTGGATAATGGTGCTGAAACAGCCCAGCTCAAAGCTCTGGAAGTAGAGTGGTTTTCTGGTCGGATAAAAGTTGGTCATCTGAATGTTGAGGCTGAAGGTAAACCGAAGCTACAGGTTGATACCCTGTTGGTTGATTTGGACTATTCAACGCTTAGTGAAAAGAAAGCCTTAATCAGTCTGATTGAACTAAAGGGTATTAATGCAGGGATCCGGGAGCATGGAGACTCTTTGTGGTTTGGCCCCATTGATCTTAATGCTCTTTCTGATGGCACAGGCACAGAAGAAAAAACGGGTGATGAAGCTCCTTCTGAATGGAGCTTTGGCCTGGCTGAACTGGTGCTGGATGACATTAACTGGCGTGCACAGCTTGCAGGGCAAGATCATCGCTTGCAGGTGAAGCAGGGACGTTTAGCCGATTTCTATTTATGGGATCAGCAGCAACCGGTTTCAATCGATCTGGATGGTGCTCTTAATGGTGCACCCGTAGTACTTAGTTCAAGCTCAAAACCTCTTCCGCAAGAGAAAAGTTCAGAGCTTAAGATCAAGCTCGATAATTTCCCATTACACAGTGTTACCGCGTTGTTCCTTCCTGAATTGCGTGCCATGGTTGATCTGGATCTGAATATTAAAGCGAAAAGCGATTTGGCTAGTAAGGTGACCTCTGTAACGCAGAGTGGTGCCATTCGAATTCGTAACTTTGCTTTTCAACAAACGGATCTGGCGATACAGAGTAAGAGCCTAAGTTGGAATGGTTCTGTTGATCTGGCTCTGAACGGCAGTGAACTGTCAGCTTTGAAGAGTAAGAACAAGATCAATCTGGCACAGTTGGATTTGAAACAATTGGGTAACAGTGTCGCAGCGGAAGCACTGGACTTACAGGCTGAGGTTGATCTGCAAGGGCTGAAAAAGCTACAGGCAAACGCTGTAGATATAGCGTTAAGTAACCTAAAACTACAACAGGGTAACCAGTTGCTCTCCCTTCAGGGGGTAAAGCTTCAAGCTGATGTTAAAACACCCGACATGAGCCAGTGGATGGTTAGTGCTCCTTCTACGCAGTTACAGCAGTTTAAGTTATCCGTTGCAGGGGATTCTCTAGTTGAGCTTAGTCATTTGGATCTGAATCGGGCAGAGGTGAAACATACGGAGCAGATCAATCTGGGTGCGCTAAAGCTATCCGGTTTGACTGTGATGGGAGATGGCGGTGTGTTCTCCCGTTGGCAAAATATCGGTTTGCAAAATCTGAATCTTAAGCAGCTTAACCAGTTGGATATTGGCAGTATCAAGTTAAGTGATAGCCAGACTCGTGTCCATCTTTCCAAGCAGCGTCAGTTAAGTGATCTGGATTGGCTGTTGGGGCGTTTATCCGGCGGTTCTAAACAGGAGCAATCAGATGCGGACTCTTCAGAACCGTTTACCGTTAATATCGGCAAACTTGATCTAACCGGAAGCAACAAACTCGCCATTGTGGATGGTGGTGTTGCACCGGCTTTTAAAACTGAGCTGGACATCAAAAAGCTGCAGCTTAACCAGATCAACACCGCTTCAGATGGCAAAACAGACTTCCTATTAGAGGCTAAAAATAAGTTCTCCCTCTTGAATGCTAAAGGTGAAATTGAGCTATTTAGCGGTAATTATGGCGGTAACTGGGACCTGGAGATTAAAGGCTTAGAATTGCCTCAAGTGAGCCCTTACTCACTTCAATATACAGGATATTACTTGCATAGTGGGCAGCTGAGCGTAACTTCTAAAGGTGAAATCAAAGACCGCAAGCTGGATGGTGATTCTGATATCCGTCTGAATAAACTACAGGTGGAAGCACAGAACAGTGAGCGCAGTGGTGAGTTTAACCAGAAGGTTTCTATGCCTTTGGATACTGCCATTATGATCCTGCAGGACAACGACGATAATATCGATCTGCAGATCCCAATTGATGGTTCCTTGGATGATCCGCAATTCGGGTATCAAACTGTGATTAATAAGCTGGCGGGCAAAGGTTTGAAAAGTGCTGCAATGGGTTATCTAACTAAAGCTCTGCAGCCATTCGGTACCCTAATCTCTTTGGGTAAAATGGTGATAGATGCTCAGGATAAAGGCTCCTTTATCAACCTGCAGCCGGTTTATTTCGCGCCAGCACAATCGGGCCTTTCTGCAGAGTCAAAACAGTATATTGCAAAGTTAGGCCAGATGCTGAATGAGCGTAAGGCGATGCGAATGAATATCTGTGGTTATGCGGTGGCAGCTGACCAGCCTAAGGTTTGGGCCACCTTATTGGACGAAAATAAGAAACGTAAGGAGCCTTTAAAAGAGGTTGAGCTTAAATCACTGCAAGAGCAGAAACTGCAGCAATTGGCCCAGCAACGCAGTGACGTAATTAAGGGGGAGTTGTCCGGCAAGTTGGGGATTGATATTGAGCGCCTGTTTAGCTGTTTACCAAAAGTGGACCTGACCTCTAAAGAAAAACCACAAGTGGCGTTGGGTTTGTAACCTGTATGGGTTGATACAGATCACTTATCCGGGTAGTCACACCTTTACTGGTTGTTTTTTGTGCTAAGATCTAATTAATCAAACGTTCGTATGAATGTTTTTTATTAGAGATCCTCTCTCGAAAAAGGCAAACCTCGAGTAATCGAGGGACGCAAAGTCACGGGTCCCATACTTGAAATTGATTGGGATGGCCGGTCTACCAAAGGAGAGAAGCAAAGGAGAGCAACCCAGGAACTTTCGTTCATGAGGATCTTGCACATGATTAGTGGAGGTCATCGTGAAATCTCAGTTTCTAATAACACGTCCAATACGTCGGCTAAGTCTTTGCCTGATGCTTTCTATCCCTCTTGATTCAGCGATTGCAGCTACTCCTGGAAGTACAGGGCCTTTGCTAGTTTCTCCAGCATACACAGCAGTTACATTTTCTTCAGTACCTCAAAAAACAGCCCCATGCTTCATACAAGAACGCTATAAAGGAGCAAACGCCAGAACTCTTACTAGTAGTCGCTGCCTGAAGGTTGTGGATAGCCGGAAGCAGCAAAAGAGAAAAATGCGGGGCTTTTACCTTCGTTTTCTTCTGTTGGTAGGGGGACACTGATCGATATGTTCTGTATAAAAAATAATCAAAAGTACTGAACAGAGTGCCTAATGAGTGGTCAGAGTTGATACGAGCAGTAAGATGAATAACAAAATAGGTATCGTGTTATGGCTATTCAATATAAAGCACTGGCGTTTGCCCTATTGTTTGCTCCTGCTGTAGTAGTTGCAGGAAATTCAGAGTTTGGCGAGCTGACACCTGAGCTATTCAGTTTGGAAACAGTAACTGATGAGATGAAAACTACAGAGATGATGAGTATGGATGAGATCAATAAGGAGCTTGAGGAGCAGCCAACAGCGGCTGGTGGAAAAATGGAAGATGTACTTCAAGATCCATATGGAAATCAAGTTCATTCTAATTGGTAAGAAGGTGTGTGGTCTGGCGTAGTTTCCTCAATAGTTAGGGAAACTATGCCAGAAGAATGAATAAGGGAGGCGATCATGAAAGCTAAAATTGCAGGACTACTGAACCTCAAACCACTGCATGTTTCTATAATTGCTCTGCTTTATATCCACAACCCCGCTCATGCAAACCACCTTCAAAAGATTTTCCCACAAACGTTAATTAAAAAGGTCCAGAAGAAATATGACAATGAGACTAGGGATAGGCTTCAGAGTTGGTTAGATCTGATGGCGACAGGAGCCAAACTTGATGACAGGGGTAAACTGGAGCGGGTAAATCATTTCTTCAATCGCATGAAATGGGTGGAGGATCGTGAACTCTGGGGGCAGAAGGATTACTGGGCAACACCGCTAGAAAGCCTGCTGAAAAATGCGGGGGATTGTGAAGATTTTTCTATCGCAAAATACTTTAGCCTGTTGCATATGGGGGTATCGGAAGAGAAGCTAAAAATCTCCTATGTGAAATATCGCCAGGGACAACAGGCACATATGGTGCTGACCTACTTCTCTGACCCAAACAGTGACCCGCTGATTCTGGATAATATGACCAATGATATTTTAAAAGGGTCGGAAAGGACCGACCTTTCCCCAGTGTTTCATCTTAATAGCTTTGGTGTGTGGAAGAACGAGGATCTTTCGGAACGCCTGGGAAATGTCGATGATATTCAGCAGTGGAAATCGATGGTGCAGCGTCTACGAAGGGAGATACAGCGGCCTGTTTCCTGAGAGCTTTATCGTACTAAAAGTGCTGACAGAAACCCGCTATACAGCACTTCTTATTAAACCTTTTCTATGTCTGATCTAGCGGGATGAAAGAGTGCGGTAACTTTGACTCAAATCCTGTTGACGATGACTGAAGTGACTTATCAGAATAAACAGTAAACAGCTGAGTAGTGGCAGGGCTACCCATAAGATTGGGTGCGCTACTGGTTCCAGCTTTAGCAACTGCTGGTGGATTGGCCATAGACTTAGTTCTGTTATCAGCACCGCCAGAATACCGCTTATTCCACCGATAAAACCCATCTCCATCCGATCCAGTTGTTTACACTGATATTGGCTTGCTCCCAGTGTTTGCAGCAGAGCGTTTTCGTAGCGGCGTTGTTCCAGTTCTTGTGTCAGGGTGACGTAAAGCAGTACCAAGCCTGCAGAAGTGGTGAGCAGCATCAATAGGCTGGATAGCAGTGAGAGTTTACCGAGCAGTTGTTGTAATTGGTCCAGTATCTGGCGAACATCAACCAGCGTCAGGGTAGGGAACTGGTGGATGAGTTCACGGCTCACATCAGCACTGTAATCTCCCAGATGGAAACTGGTCATATAACTGGCTGAGAATTGATCCAGAACTCCGGGAGAGAAAATAAAGTAGAAGTTAGGCTGGAACGAATCCCAGCGTACTTCGCGGATACTGCTTATTGTGGCGCTGACTTCTCGTCCGGCAATATCAAAACTGATCTTGTCACCAATCCTCAGTCCCAGCTCCTCCGCTTCTTCTCGCTCGATGGAGACGCTGCCTTTAGTTAACCACTCCCCCGCAACCAGTTTGTTGTGCGCCGGCATCAGGGCAGAGCTGGTCAAGTTTAACTCCCGCTTCAAAGAGGGTTGCGCGAGCTGTTCCGGAGTTAGGGCTTCAGAGAGAGGTTTGTCGTTCACTTTACTGAGGCGACCACGATAGATTGGCCAGAGCTGATTACTGATCTGGTGCTTCTCTAGCAGAGTTTCAACTTCGGTTTTTTCCCAGTCCTGAATATTGATCAGGAAATGGTCGGGAGTATCTTCAGGTAACTGGTTCTGCCAGCGCCCTAAGAGGTCATTCAGGGCGATCAGATTAATACTCAGCAGAGCAAACAGCAGGCAAATAACCGGGATCTGGATACGATACCAACGTTGCTGCTGTTGTACTCGGCTAAGCAATAGATTCCCCAGACGATGATGACGGGAAAAGCTGTTTGCCAGTCGTTCGGCTAGACGGGCTCCCAGCCAACCCAGACCGCTGCCGATCAATAACAAGCAGAGTGTCAGGCTAAGAGTAAGTAATAAATTATTCAGGTACCAACTGGTGAAGATCAGCAGTAGAGCAAAGGCTGCAATGTAGGGAAGCTTTGAGCCCCAGCGTAGCGGGGAAGGTTGATCCTGTAGTAGCTGAATTGGGTTGCTTTGTTGCAACCGGAACAGAGCGGGTAGGCCAAGGCAAAACAGGATTGCCAAGCCCAGCAGTGGGCCCGAGAGATAAGTGTAAATATCGGCTTCTGGCACCGGCTGTGGAAGAAGGCTATGCAAGAGTTGCAGTCCCAGTTGTTCCAATAGATAGGCCAGAATAACTCCACAGATAGAACAGAATATCCAGGCAAGACCCAGTTGATTCAGGTATAGCTGCAGCAGTTGTTGATTACTTAAACCAAGGCTTTTGAACAGGGCGGCGCGTTTATTCTGGCTCTGGGTAAAACGCCTCAAGCTAAGGAAAATTGTCATAGCTGAGATCAGCAGTGCAAAGAGTGCCCCGAGGCGAAGATAGGAGGACGCTTTGTTTAAAGCGCTGTTCTGCTGACTTTCCTCATTACTCAGCGAGGTGAGGCGTTCGCCGGTTTTTAGGTTTTGTTGCAGAGTTTCTTCCAGTTGTTGTAGCGCAACGGAGCCTCCAGCAAAAAGCTGCCGGTATTGCATTCGAGCTCCTGGACCAAGCAGACCGGTCGCTTTCAACTCATTTTGATTGATCACAATCTGTGGATTGAAGCTGATAAAGCCTCGACCTCGATCAGGAGCCGATTGAATCTGGGCGCTTAGCGTGAATGTTGAGTTTCCTAAAACCAACGGGTCACCTGTCTGTAACCCTAAGCGTTCAAATACACCCGCTTCAGCCCACGCGGTACCTGGATCAGGCAGGGGCTGATCAATCTCTTGCTGTAATGCTATCCCTCCACGAGGGTAAGGGGCACTGAGAGCTCGGATAGATACCAGCAGGAAGTTGTCACCGCTGTTTGCCATAGTGGCCAGTTGCGTGACTTCGTTAAACTCAAGCCCCAGTGCTTTAGCTTGTTGAATTGATTCATTGGATAGAGGGCGGCTGTTACTCAGGACAAGGTCTGCTCCAAGAATTGCACTGCCCTGACGCATCAGTGTTTTTTCGATACGCTCTCCCAGTACAGCCATCAAACTAGCGATGGTAATGGCCAACGTCAGGGCGATAATCAGTGCGCGCCACTCACTCAGTTTCAGACTACTGATACTTTGTTGGGTGGCAAGCCTGAAAGAAGCCGACTGAATCATGCTTCAATCTCCTCCAGTGTGCCGTTATGTAATCGCAGCGCTCGCTGACAGCGCCTGGCAAGCAGGGGATCATGAGTAATCAAAATCAAAGTGGTTTGCTGTTCTTGATTCAAAGAAAACAGTTGCTGGATGATCTGTTCTCCCGTGTGCTCATCCAGATTACCTGTTGGTTCATCGGCAAACAGTAGGGTGGGTTCTGTGGCAAAGCTACGGGCTATAGCAACACGTTGCTGTTCGCCACCGGAAAGTTCAGCTGGTTTGTGATCGAGCCGTTCGCCAAGGCCTACCTTCTCCAACCAAACGGCGGCTTCCTGTTCAGCCTTCTTGTGATTGCGGATCTGTAAAGGCAGCATTACATTTTGTAGCGCGGTCAGGTCGGGTAGTAGATGGAATGCCTGAAACACAAAACTGATATGCTGGTTACGGAACTCTGCACGTTGTTTATCGTTCAGAGAATTAAGATCAGTATTGTTCAGTAGTATTTTTCCTGAGCTTGGTTGGTCCAGTCCAGCCAACAGGGAGAGCAGTGTGGATTTTCCTGTTCCTGAGGGGCCGATGATAGCGACACTCTCTCCTCGTTTGATCTCAAGATTAATACCGGTAAAGAGATCCAGGTGACCGGCTTGAGTCGTAAACTGTTTTGCGAGATCCTGAGCGCTGACAACTGTATCCACTGTGTGCATTATCTGGAATTCCTATGCGTAAACTGCTGACCTTTCTTGTATTCGTACTTTCATGCGTAGTTGTGACACTTCCGGTTCAGGCTCGTTCCCTTGTTGTGTTGGGCGATAGTCTTTCTGCTGCATATCAGATGGAGCGCGAGCAGGGGTGGGTGTATCTGTTGCAGCAACGGCTGCAATCAGAGGGATATCCCCATGAAGTAATTAATGCCAGTGTCAGTGGTGATACTACCCAAAATGGCATCGCCCGTCTCAGCAAACTGCTGCAACAGGTTGATGCAGAAATCGTGATTATCGAGCTGGGTGGTAATGATGGTTTACGCGGTACACCTCCTTTTGCTGTGAAAAGGAATCTTAATCGTCTGGTAAATATGGCCGAAGACGCCGGAGCAAAAGTACTGTTGTTGGGTATCCAACTACCTTCCAACTACGGTGCTGCGTACAACAAGCAATTCCAAGCAATTTATCCGGACCTTGCCGATGACCAAGGTATCGCACTTGTTCCATTCTTTATGGAACAGGTGGCTTTATATCCTGAACGGATGCAGGAGGATGGTATTCACCCCAGTGCTCAGGGTCAGCCCTATCTTTTGGCGACGGTGTGGCCATATCTTGAGATTTTGCTTGAAGAGTAGAAAGGGCTACACAAAGCCTTTTTCCAGCTCTGAAAGCCGCTGCTCAATATACTGGATAAATAGCTCTAGCTTTTTGGTTTTTACCCGGTCGGGGTAGAGAGCGTAAAGGCCGATATCTTCCCCATGCCAGTCGTTAAAGAGTGAGATCAGATCGCCTGACCTGATTGCATCTGAACAAACCGATGTCGGTAGAATCGCGATTCCCAGCCCTTTCTTTGCTGCTTTAAGCAACATATCGAGGCTATTTGCTGAGATACGGCTATTGGCATGGATATTTACCTCTTCCTGCCCTTTGCGGAGTTTCAACTGTTGGTAACTACTGTAAGGGAAGGCGATCAGTTGATGCTGCTTTAGGTCGAAGGGGTGTGCTGGGCTGGGGTGTTCGCGGAGATATTCTGGGGAGCAACAAATATGGAATCGGCTGGACATGATCTTTCTAGCGATCAGATTCGAGTCTTTCGGGCTACCTCCGCGGATTGCGACATCAAAGCCTTCTCTGATTATGTCGACCACATCGTTTGTCATGTGTATATCCAGTTGGATCTGAGGGTGTGCTTTAGCGAAATCACAGATAATTTCATTAAGCATTCGGATCCCGATCTCCACTGGCATGGTTATCCTTAGTTCCCCTGCTGGGTGGGTTTGAAAGCTGACGGTGGAGTTCTCAATTTCCTGCACCTGAGTCAGTAATGAGTGGGTGCTGTTGTAGAGATAGTGCCCAGCTTCTGTGAGGCTCAGTTTCCTGGTATCTCGATTGATCAGCTTTACTCCAAGCTGCTCTTCTAGAATACGCACACGTCGGCTGACTGTGGCTTTGGGAATATTTAGCTGCTTTCCTGCCTGAGTGTAGCTACACAGCTCGGCAACTTTGTTAAAGATCACCGTGTCATCAAGGTTTGCCATCGGAAACTCTATCTTTGTTTCATTATTGAGACAGTTTAACCCATATATATGGATTGATGTTTTGATTAGTGAGACTAAATTATAGGGATAACCTGATAGAGCGGGCCTGCCTGTTCTCAATTTATAGAGGCTGCAATGTATCAATTGAACGAGACCCATGATCCTGAACTGAAAAGCTGGGTCGTTTCTGCAAATGACGGGCTGACTGATTTTCCTATCCAGAATCTACCATTTGCCGTGTTTCGCCCCACGGCTAGTGATGAACCCTTCCGTGTAGGTGTTGCCATCGGTGATCAGGTCCTGGATATGGCTGCATTAGCTGCTAGTGGCCTGTTCAGTGATTCGGTTCAGGATGCTGTTGGGGCTTGTGCAAAGCCGCAACTCAATGAACTGATGGCCATGGGAGCTGCCGCTTGGTCAGGATTGCGCGCAGAGTTATCAAAAGCGTTACGTCAGGGTAGCGAACTTGAAGAACCGCTAAGCCGGATGCTGATTGCTCAGGTAGCAGTGGAATATAGCTTGCCGTGTAGGATAGGTGATTACACTGATTTTTATACCTCCATCCATCATGCCACAGCGGTTGGCTCTTTGTTCCGTCCGGATAACCCTTTGCTGCCCAACTATAAGTGGGTGCCGATTGGTTACCATGGTAGAGCTTCCTCTATTGCCGTTTCCGGACAGAAATTCCATCGCCCATACGGGCAGGTAAAAGCGCCTGACGCTGCGGAACCTGTTATGTCACCGTGCCAGCGCTTGGATTATGAACTCGAGATGGCGATCTACATAGGTTGCGGTAACACGTTAGGGGAGCGTATCGACATCGACGCTGTAGACCAGCATGTCTTTGGTTTATCACTTCTCAATGACTGGTCTGCCCGTGACATTCAGGCTTGGGAATATCAGCCGCTGGGGCCGTTTCTGGCTAAGAATTTTGCGTCGACCGTTTCCCCTTGGATCGTAACGCTCGAAGCATTGGCTCCTTACCGAAAGGCCTGGGATCGACAGAGTGAAGATCCTCAACCACTGCCTTATCTGGATTCGGCGAACACCCGGAAGTATGGCGCATTTGATATCGAACTATCGGTTTATCTTGAAACAGAGCGAATGCGTAAGCAGGCAACAAAAGCGGAGAAGCTCTCTCAATCTAACTTTGAACACTCCTATTGGACTGTGGGGCAGATGGTGGCTCATCACTCTGTGAATGGCTGCAACCTGTGTCCCGGGGATCTTTTAGGGAGTGGCACCCAATCTGGCCCGGAGCATGAAGAAGCCGGCTCACTTTTAGAGCTTAGCCGGGGCGGAAAAGAGGCAATTCAGCTGTCGAACGGCGAGCAACGTAAGTTCCTTGAGGACGGTGATGTCGTGATGATGAGTGGCTGCTGTCAGCGACAGGGTGCTGCGAGAATCGGTTTTGGTGAGGTGTCTGCTCAGGTCCTGCCTGCCAGATCAGAAACAAAATAAAAATAAGAGCGTAAAAGATGATTAATGTTAAACAGATCCACCATGTGGCATACCGCTGTAAAGATGCAAAAGAGACGGTTGAGTTCTATCAGAAAGTTTTGAATATGGATTTTCTGGTGGCGATTGCCGAGGACCGTGTTCCGTCTACCAAGGAGCCGGACCCTTATATGCATGTTTTTCTGGATGCAGGGCAGGGGAATATTCTGGCGTTCTTTGAACTACCAAACTCACCTGAGATGGGACGTGATCTTAATACGCCGGAGTGGTGCCAGCATATCGCTTTTGAGGTTGAAGATCAGGCAGCGTTGCAAGCGGCAAAGGCTGAACTGGAAAGCCAGGGGCTTGATGTGGTGGGGGTGACTGATCATGGCATTATCCGCTCTATCTATTTCTTTGATCCTAACGGACATCGTCTGGAGCTGACCTATCGTTGTGGCACCGATGAACAACTGAAGAAATTGGCTGAGGTAGCTCCTCTGATGCTGGAAGAGTGGTCTCAGACCAAACGCGCTCCACGTCACGCTGCATGGCTGCATGAAGACGAGTTTAAGGAACTCTAAACGTGCAGGAGCTGAACCTTTACGATTACTTCCGCTCGTCAGCTTCTTATCGAGTTCGCATCGCTCTGAACTTGAAAAAACTCAGTTATCAGCAGATTCCGGTTAATCTGCTGAAATCTGAGCAGCGGGGGGCGTTTCATAAGCAACGTAACCCGCAAGCTGCAGTTCCCGTTCTGGATTTGGAGGGGGACTTTATCCCTCAGTCTTTGGCTATCTGTGAATACCTTGAAGAGAGTTATCCTGAAAGGTATCGCTTACTCCCCGATGATCTTCTGGCTAGGGCGCGTGTTCGAGGACTATCTCAGTTGATCGCCTGTGATATTCATCCTTTAAATAATCTAAGGGTTTTGCGTTATTTAAAAGCTACGCTGGAGATCAGCGAAGAAGAAAAGTTGCAATGGTACAGGCATTGGATATATGAAGGCTTTGAAGCTCTGGAGGCTATGCTGGCAGAGTCGGAGCTGAGTAGTGACTTTTGTCATGGAGATCAACCTGGCTTGGCTGACCTGTGTTTGGTGCCTCAGGTTTATAATGCGCAGCGCTTCGAGGTCGATCTGTCGCCCTACCCGATGATCCAGCGTATTCACGCGGCTTGCCAGACAATCCCTGCATTTATGGAAGCGGCTCCTGAGAAGCAAAGAGATCTATTCTGAACTTAGTTGAAGTTTGAACAAAACAAAAAAGGCACCCTAGGGTGCCTTTTCTAATTTGTGGAAACGAAACTTATGCGAAGTTAGCGTTTACGAAGTCCCAGTTAACCAGCGCCCAGAAACCTTTCAGGTAGTCAGGACGAACGTTACGGTAATCGATGTAGTAAGCGTGTTCCCACAGGTCTACAGTCAGTAGTGGAGTCTGACCTTCAGTCAGTGGGCAACCAGCGTTGCTAGTGTTAACGATTTCGATAGAACCGTCAGCGTTTTTAACCAACCAAGTCCAGCTTGAACCGAAGTTGTTAACAGCTTTGTCATTCAGTGCTTCCTGGAATGCAGCAAAAGAACCCCATTTAGCGTTGATCGCATCAGCGATAGCGCCAGTTGGCTCACCGCCACCGTTTGGAGACAGGCAGTTCCAGTAGAAAGTGTGGTTCCAGATCTGTGCAGCGTTGTTGAATACGCCACCAGCAGGAGCTGAAGTGATGATCTCTTCCAGTGTTTTGCCTTCGTACTCAGTACCAGGAACCAGACCGTTCAGCTTAACCACGTATGTGTTGTGGTGTTTGCCGTGGTGGAAATCCAGAGTTTCTGCAGAGATGTGTGGTTCCAGTGCATCCTTTGCGTAAGGCAGTGCTGGTAGTTCAAAGCTCATAAGTGTCACCTTATTTGTATCAGTCTTGTAGACAGTCGTCGATGGCGGTTGACCCCGTTGTCCCCACGGTCAACCAACTCTAAAAATCAAAAAGCCCAGAAATAATAGCACCCAAGTTTGATTATTTCATGGTACAAAAAGTGTGCTTTTAATCTGTGGATTGCCTGTAATATGGGGCTGATTTTAAGAATTTAAAGGGCTGCGACTAAAGTTTGCTGAAACTGTTCAGCTTTCCCCCTAGAATGACGGGCTCCATTCATAATTATAAAAAGCGGTTGTTTTCGATGTATAAAGTTCTTATCTGGATTGCGGTTGTTTCACTGGGTGTGTTGATGGTGAAAACGCAATTCCTGACATCTTCCACGTTCGGACCTTTTAAAGAAGATTGTATGCAATTGCCTGGTGCGACTGAGGCGCGTTGTGACTGTTTAGCTAAATATGTGCATAAGCATTTCAGTGATAACGAGGTGAAACTGATCCGAGCAAATCAGGTGAATGACCCTGACTTTAAGTTCAAGGTTGAAGAGGTGTTGGCGCGAGGTAATCAATCCTGCGCTGCGGAGAAATAATTAACTAAAAACGGGAGCTTAAAGCTCCCGTTTTTATATTAACGTCTGGCAATCTCTTCCAGCGGGAATTGAGGATCACCGCAAACATAGAAATATGGATTCTCCAGCGATTCCCTTTGGTTGTATCTCAAAGGTTCCAGACTGCTGGCGTTCACCAGCTTCCCTCCAGCGGCTTCCACTATTGCCTGTGCTGCGGCTGTATCCCATTCGCTGGTGGGGAATAGGCGAGGATAGAAGTCGGCAGCCCCTTCTGCGATCAGACACATCTTCAAAGAACTACCCATTCCCTTGTTTCGGATATGCTTAAAGTGATGTTCAATCGGTTTAAGTAGATTGGCACTTGCATCCTGACCATGGCGGCGGCTGGCCGCGACAATCAGATTTTCGGTCATAGGGCGGCTACGGATATGAACAGCTTGCTCCCCATGTTCCAGCTTGCAAGCTCCCAGTTCGATACTGCCCCAGTACGCAACTTTTGTTACCGGAATATAGATAATGCCGAGAATCGGGCGGTTGTTTTCTATCAACGCAATATTGATAGTGAACTCATCATTACGGTTGATGAACTCTTTGGTGCCGTCGAGAGGATCGATACACCAGAACTTCTGCCACTGCTGGCGTTGAGTGAACGTGACGGATGTATCTTCTTCGCTCAGTTGCGGAATATCTGGTGTTAATTCGGTCAGGCCTTGTTTAATTATCTCATGGGCGGCGAGGTCTGCTTGTGTAACAGGTGAGTGGTCTTGTTTCTCCTGAATGGAAAAGTCATCCTTTTGATACACGTCCATGATCGCTACAGCTGCCTGTTGGCAGATTTGATATAGAGCATCAATTAATTGTTGGTGGTTTTGCATAACTGACTCCCTTTTATTCTTATCTTTGGAATCGTTTTGTTTTCTGGAGTTTCTACTCTTTAGTTTCTCGGGCTAAAAAATCCTTTGTCATATACAAGGCAGCTATTGCTCTGGCTTCGGTGAAATCCTCATCCAGTAACAGTTGATCCAGCTTATCCAGCGGCCAGCTAACCACTTCCATCTCTTCTGGTTCATCACCCTGCAAACGGCAGGGGTAGAGATCACGCGCTAACACAGCAGTGATAGTATGGCCCATATAGTTAGGCGCTGATGTCATAACTTTTAGCGTATCCAGGCGCTTACTGCCAAATCCGGCTTCCTCTTTCAGTTCCCGGTCCGCCGCAATATGTTCGTTTTCACCAGGATCAATCAGCCCTTTAGGCAGAGTGAGTGTGTACTCCTCTAACCCCACAGCATATTCTCGAATCAGAAGCACTTCGTTGTCTGAGGTCACAGGAATGATCATCACTGCGCCCAAGCCTCTTTTCGCAAGGCGTTCGTAGGTGCGTTCTACACCATTGGAAAAACGCAGTTCTATCTCTTCGACCTTAAATAACCGGCTTTGTGCAGTGCTAGTAATCTTCAAAATTTCAGGTTTAACCGGCATACTGAAGTTTCCTTAATGAATGGCCTGAGCAATGTTTGATTGGCAGAATATTGATACCGTTCTTCTTGATATGGACGGTACTCTCCTTGATCTACACTTTGATACCTTTTTCTGGCTGGAACATCTACCCCTGCGTTATGCAGAAATCCATAAAATGGATGAAGGTGAAGCCCGTGAATGGCTACATGACAAAATTATTCAGCAGCAGGGAACGCTTAATTGGTACTGTCTGGACTATTGGACTCGGGAGCTGAATGTCCCAATTACTGATCTGAAGGTTGAGATTGAAGAAAAGATAGCTTTTCGCCCTCATGTTCAGGATTTTCTGAAAATATTGAAAGAAGAGAATATCCGGACAGTGATTGTGACCAATGCACACCGGGGTAGTCTTTCACTGAAAATTAAAAAAACCGGGCTGGATAAACTGGTTGATGACGTAATCTGTTCCCATGACTTTGGTCTGCCGAAGGAAAATCCCGAATTTTGGGAACAGCTGCAGCAAGTGGAACCATTCGATAAACAGCGTACACTGTTAGTAGACGACAGTTTGTCGGTACTGAAAAGTGCACGTGATTATGGCATCCATTATCTGCTTTCTATTTACCAGCCGGATAGTCAGCAGCCGAAACGCGAGATAGAAGACTTTTCAGCTATTGAACACTTTAACGAAATAACACCAAAACAAAACGGATAAGAATGACCCAGCCTGAAGATAAGGTACGCCTGGATAAGTGGTTATGGGCGGCACGATTCTATAAAACTCGTGCCATTGCCAAACAGATGATCGATGGAGGTAAGGTTCACTATAACGGTCATCGCACTAAATGTAGCCGACATGTGGAGATTGGGGCGGTTTTAGAAGTCCGTCAGGGCTTTGACGAAAAAGAGATTGTGATTGTTGAGATCTCAGATCAACGTCGCGGTGCTCCAGAAGCGCAGAAACTGTATCGGGAAACGGAAGCCAGTATCAAAAAACGTGAAGATCATGCTGCTCAGCGTAAAGCCATGGGTAGTAGCTTGAACCCGCGAAACAGACCGAATAAAAAAGAGCGCCGTCAGATCCGTTCATTCAAGGATGGCGAGCGTGGTATTTTTGATAAGTAGAATTCCCGTTGTTCACTAATAAATAGGATTTCCTATGAAAGCATCTTTCCCTAAAGGTCGCCGCGTTAATGAAATGCGTCTTAGCGAGGTTACAAAGCTTCTAGGTGAAGATGCCAATCAACGAGATTTGTTGATTGAAAACCTTCATGTGCTGCAAGATGAATATGGGTATTTAAGCCGGGATACATTGGCTGCTTTAGCTGAGGCCATGAGACTTTCGCAGGCAGAGGTTTATGAATGTGCAACTTTTTACGCGCATTTTCAGGTGTCTGATGAACCTGATGATCAGCATATAAAGTATTGTGATGGCATCACTTGCCAGATCTCCAGGCAATCACCTCTCCCCATTGGATCGAAAACAGTCCCTTGCGTCGGAGCTTGCAGTCAGGCTCCAGTTACCGTTCATGACATTGCTCCTACCGTTAATTATCCAGACTTGAACGAGTATCAAGCGCAAGGCGGTTATGCAGTCTTACAATCTCTACAGAACGGTAAAATAGATACTGCGTTTATCCTCTCTGAACTAGAAAAGTCCCAGCTCTGCGGCATGGGCGGGGCGGGATTTCCTGTTGCTAGGAAATGGCAGTTTCTTCTGGCCTCTTCTGGTGAGCGCGTTCTTGTTGTTAATGCTGACGAGGGGGAACCTGGGACCTTCAAAGATCGCCACTGCCTGGAAACCAATCCGCATCAGATGCTTGAGGGAATGTTGATTGCGGCAGAAGTGATTGATGCCAAGGATATCTATATTTATCTGCGTGATGAATACCCTCATATCCGCTCCCTTCTTCTGAAAGAGCTGGAAAATCTGCGCCAGTCCGACCTGTGTAAGGGGCGTACACTGCACCTGAGGCGTGGCGCAGGGGCGTATATTTGCGGAGAAGAAACTGCACTTCTTGAAAGTATTGAAGGTAAACGAGGTCTTCCTAGAATTAAACCTCCTTATCCGGCGCAATCCGGATTATTTGGTCGCCCGACCTTGGTGAATAACGTAGAAACTTTATGGCGGGTCACCGAAATCCTAAATAAAGGGGCGCAAAATTACATTGATGCGGGCTGCCCACGCTTTTATTCGGTGTCCGGCCGGGTGAATAAACCGGGTGTGGTTGAAGCGCCTTCAGGAACGAGTGTTAATACGCTGATCTCTGAATATTGTGGCGGTCTGCTTACTGGGCATAGCTTTAAAGCTTACCTACCAGGCGGGGCGTCCGGTGGCATTTTGCCGGCTGGGCTTGGTGATCTACCCCTGAGCTTCGGTGAACTGGAGCAGTATGGTTGTTTCGTGGGATCTGCCGCTGTTGTTGTGTTGTCGGATCAAGACAATATGAAAGCGGTAGTCCAGAACCTTATGAATTTCTTTGATCATGAAAGTTGTGGTCAATGTACGCCATGTCGGGTTGGATGCGAAAAAATTGCTGGGATGTTTGAGGATGAAAAGCTCGACTTTTCACTTCTGGAAGAACTCAGCGAAGTGATGAGGTCTGCATCGATATGCGGTCTTGGCCAAGCAGCTCCGAATCCCTTAATAAGTGCTATGACCTACTTCGCTGAGGATTTCAGATGAGCCAGCCAGTTACATTTACGTTGGATGATCAACAAGTTGTGGCTCATGATGGGGAAACAATCTTCGACTGTGCCAAACGGCTAGGTAACACCTTACCTCACCTTTGTTCTGGTTATCATCAATATAACGAGGCCGAGGGTAGTTGCCGCCTGTGTGTCGTTGAGGTCGAAGGCGAGCGTACTCTTACTGCATCATGCTCCCGCCCAGTGCAGGAAGGCATGAAGGTGATGACTCAATCGGCCAAGGTGGTACAGGCGCGTAAAATGGTGATGGAACTGTTACTGGCAGATCATCCCAAGTATGAACAATCCGCTGAAAAGAATTCACATTTCTGGGAAATGGCGAAGGAGGTGGGTCAGAAAACATCTCGCTTTGCTGGAAAAGGACAGGTTGAATGTGATCTGTCACACCCTGCGTTGGCAGTGGATCTGAATGCCTGTATTCATTGTAATAACTGTGTAAGTGCATGTCGGGATATACAACATAACGATGTGTTAGGTATGGCCTTTCGTGGTGGACGTTCCCGCATTATCTTCGACCAAGCTGATACTGTTGATGCTAGTACCTGTGTGGCTTGTGGGGAGTGTGTTCAGTCTTGCCCAACAGGGGCTCTCCTACCTAAGAATCCGCAAACAGATGAGATTGTCATCCAATCTGATACTGAGAAGACGGTTGATTCCCTCTGCCCATTCTGTGGTGTTGGTTGCCAGCTGAGCTTTCATATCAATGATAATCAGATCATTAAAGCCGTTGGCCGTGATGGGCCAAGCAATCAGAATAAACTCTGTGTTAAAGGCCGTTTCGGATTTGATTATATACATCACCCACAGCGTTTAACCGTGCCGCTTATTCGACGTGATGATGCGCCAAAAAATGCTGAAGAGTCAGTCGATCCTGCAAATCCTTTTACTCACTTCCGAGAAGCAAGCTGGGAAGAAGCGTTGGATCGGGCTGCTAGCGGATTAAAGTCCATTTTAGATACACGTGGTGGGCAGGCATTAGCGGGGTTTGGTTCTGCGAAGGGCTCAAACGAAGAGGCTTATCTGTTCCAGAAACTGATCCGTACAGCCTTTAAGACTAATAATGTCGATCATTGCACTCGCTTGTGTCATGCCTCTTCTGTTGCCGCTCTTATGGAAGGTATTGGCTCAGCAGCTGTCTCGGCGCCGTTTATGGATGCGCTAAAGGCAGACTTGATCATTGTTATTGGTTCCCGTCCGGAACAGAACCACCCCGTTGCCGCCAGCTATATCAAACAGGCGGTAGAGGATGGAGCTCGTCTGATTGTCATGGACCCACGGGGCCAGGGGCTTGGTCGCCATGCCGATCCTATGGTTCAGTTTAAATCAGGAACTGATGTCGCTTTATTGAATGCAATGTTGCATGTGATCTTTACTGAAGATCTGGTAGATCATGACTATATAGAAAAAAATACTTTTGGCTTTTCCGAGCTGCAAACTGCTATTGAAGACTTTTCCCCAGAAGAGATGGCTCCGATTTGTGGCGTTCCGGCTGAAACTATACGTGATATTGCACGTAGTTATGCCCACGCAGAGCGCTCCCTTATTTTCTGGGGAATGGGGGTTTCTCAACATATTCATGGCACAGACAATGTCCGGGCTCTGATCGCGTTAGCTTTAACGACCGGGCATATTGGGAAGCCTGGGACGGGATTGCACCCACTTCGGGGGCAGAATAATGTTCAAGGTGCCTCTGATGCGGGGCTTATACCAATGGTGTTTCCTGATTATAAGCCTGTGTCTGATGCCCAGATTCACGCTCAATATGAGGAACTATGGGATGCTGAACTGGATAAAGAAGCAGGCTTAACCGTTGTTGAAATAATGCATGAGATTGAGCAGGGCGGTATATCAGGCATGTATATCATGGGTGAAAACCCGGCAATGTCTGATCCGGATGTTGCAAAAGCTCGTCAGGCGTTGGCTAAACTGGATCATCTTGTGGTTCAGGATATTTTTCTGACCGAAACTGCCGCTTTGGCCGATGTGGTCTTGCCTGCTTCTGCTTTTGCCGAAAAAGATGGCACTTTTACCAATACCAACCGTCAGGTTCAATTGGGCCGTCAGGCAGTTAATCCACCTGGAGAAGCTAAGCAGGATTTGTGGATCATAAATGCTATGGCGCAACGTTTAGGCTTAGCCTGGAGTTATGAACATCCTCAGCAGGTCTTCTCTGAAATGTCGGGGTCAATGGCATCCCTATCAGGTATCAGCTGGTCTCGTTTAGAAAATGAAGACTCGATCACATATCCCGATGGGCAAGATGTTCTCTTTGG
Source organism: Neptuniibacter sp. (assembly GCF_024231755.1). Classification (GTDB taxonomy): domain Bacteria; phylum Pseudomonadota; class Gammaproteobacteria; order Pseudomonadales; family Balneatricaceae; genus Neptuniibacter. The sequence goes on along the minus strand of NZ_JAAEQH010000147.1, from coordinate 4,405 downwards.
AAGCGGCTTTCCAACTGAAACCGGGCAGGGGCGGCTGGTACCTACTCAGTTGGTGGCACCAGATGAAAGTCCGGATGAAGAGTACCCTCTTATCCTCACCACGGGAAGAATGCTTGAGCATTGGCATACCGGTGCTATGACGCGCCGCTCCAATGTATTGAATCAACTGGAGCAGGTGCCTGTTGCAAGTTTACATCCGAAAGAGCTCGGCGCGAGGGGTATTGAGCCGGGGCAATCGATTAAGGTTAGTTCCAGAAGGGGAGAAGTGACCCTGAAGGTAAGGTTGGATAAAGAAGTTCCGCCGGGAATGGTATTTATTCCATTTTGTTTTCATGAAGCGGCGGCAAATCTACTCACCAATGCCGCGCTTGACCCGTATGGGAAAATTCCAGAATTTAAAACCTGTGCGGTAAATGTCGAGTGCGTAGATGTTAGCGAGTTATAGACCGATTGAGGCGGAATCTTGGAGAGAGGGCTAGTAATAGATGCTTTCAGAAGGAAGAGTGATTCCCTTCAAATTCTGAGAGCACCTTATGTACTTCTTGTCCCTAAATACCAGCCTACATATTTTCCAGCTTCTTGCACTCAGGCGTCATGAGTCCATCATCCAGATAAGATTTGCAGCTTTGAGTTGGAATGCTTTTCATGCAAGCCAGTGCAGGTGCATACATCTTGTGAGCTGGACCAAATCCGGGGATCGATTCTGCTGAAGGCAGGGATTGGCACATTGTGGCAAGGCTTTGCTCCATCATGGGTCTGTATTCGGGGGGGATTTCTGACATTTTTCCCATTGCGCAATCACGAATGTGATTACAGGCAGCGCGTGAAGCTTCTAAATACTCATCTGCTGCTTGCACTCCTTGCGGGCCCATAGCGCCTAGGGACAGCAAAACGATACTTGCTAAACCCGGTAACCTCTTTGTCATCACTGTATCCTTTGTCTTGTGATAATTGCCCTTTCGGCTCTTAAGTCTTCCATTGTTCAATTTTTAGTCGGAAAAGTTAAGCTATTTTTGGCAGGTTTCAGGAGCTCGTTTCTTGTAGGTTCCTTAAGTCAAACTATCAGGGCCAGAAGAATGGCGGTAAACTAGCCGGATTATTGGCCCTGGCTAATGCTGCACGTATAGATAAGATGTTTTGCGTGTAACGATGGAGCTAGGCTACCTAGAAATCATAGATAAGGTAATTCAACAGTCTGTACGTTCTGCACGTAAATGTGGGAGCTAATGTGTGATAAGCCTAGTTTTAGGCAAACGACGTGCTAACCGGCAAAGACTGTATGAAAAAGGTGTTTAATGAAGCTCGCTTTATGTTTGTTTAAGTACTTCCCATACGGTGGCCTGCAGCGTAATTTTTTGACAATTGCGATGGAGTTACTAAATCGAGGCCATGATGTGACTGTCTATACGGGTGCTTGGGAAGGAGAAAAACCGGAGCAATTAAAGGTAAAAATCCTTTCGGTCAAACGCCTTAGTAACCACAGTACAAATTGCCGATTTCATCGAGAGCTGCAGCAGCACTTAAAGGATGATCCTGTTGATCTGGTGATCGGCTTTAACAAAATGCCGGATCTTGATGTGTACTATTGTGCCGACACCTGTTTTGCAACCAAAGTGTACGAAGACAAGCCGTTCTTTTACAGACTATTGCCCCGTAGTCGTTGGTCTTTAACTTTTGAGAAAGGGGTTTTCGATAAAAATCTTGCTACTGAGACCCTGCTGTTATCGCAGAATGAGGGTGAGGCTTATAAAAAGTATTACGACACTCAACCTGAACGTTTCCACCTAATGCCTCCCGGAATAAACCGAAATCGTATTCGAACTGAGAGTGGTGCCGCTGAAGGTGCTGCTGTACGCGAGTCTCTGGGTATTTCACCTGAGCATAAGGTCGTTGGTTTTCTAGGATCGGATTATAAGCGCAAGGGTCTGGATAGGATGCTTCATGCAATATCTGCCCTGCCAGAGGATGAGAAAAGTCAGGTACGAGCATTGGTGATAGGGCGTGACAAACGCTTACCAGATTATCAGAAACTGGCAAAGCAGCTGGGTATTGCCGATCAGGTTATTTTTGTGGGGCAGCGTGATGATGTGCCGCAGTTACTGTTTGCTTGTGATCTGCTAATGCATCCCGCGTATTTGGAGAATACCGGCAACGTTATTCTGGAAGCCGTTGTTGCAGGCCTGCCAGTGATTTGTACTGCAAATTGTGGCTATGCCTTTTATATTCGGGATAATCAGCTGGGTTCTGTGGTCGATATGCCTTTTAAACAGCAGGAACTTGATCAAGCGTTGTTAGATTTATTAACCAGTGATATTAACTGGCAACAACGTTGTGGCGCCTTTGCTGAAAGTGCAGATATTTATTCGCGCCCATTGCGCGCTGCTGAGTGTATTGAGCGCATCGGGGAGCAACGATGTCAGTAATCATCAATTCTGAAACGGTTAAACGTTGGCTGGCTGATCGTGATCCTTTTGAGGCGGTTAAGTCAATTCAAGGTAAGGTTGTTCGCTCCAAAGAGGGCAGAACAACACAACGCTTTGAAATAGAAGGCAAAGGCTTTTACGCAAAATTGCATGAGGGCGTTGGCTGGAAAGAGGTTATTAAAAACCTTGTTCAGCTCAGATTGCCAGTAGTAGGTGCGAGAAATGAGTGGGAGGCTATAGCGCTAATCCAGAGTCTGGGTTTGAAGACACTCGATGCAGTGGCTTATGGAAAAAAAGGTCTTAATCCCGCAGCACAAACCTCTTTTCTTATTACCCGCGAGTTAACAGAAACTTATAGCCTGGCTCAGTACTGTGAGCCGTGGCTGGACCAGGCTCCTCATCCTTCACATAAGCGAAAAATCATTGATCGTGTTGCGTATATAGCGCGTACGATTCATGAAAATGGTATCAATCATCGCGATCTGTATCTCTGCCATTTTCTTTTAGATCAGTCAGAAGAAAAACATCCGCAAAACCCGGACTTCTTCCTGGTTGATTTACACCGCGCACAAATCCGCAGTCAGGTACCTGAACGTTGGTTAGTCAAAGATGTAGCGAGTATCTATTTCTCTGCCATGGATATTGGTCTGACACGACGGGATGTATTCCGTTTTATTAAGGTCTACACCGGCTTGCCTCTGCGGCAAGCTTTGCAGCAGAGACAGGATTTTTGGCAAAAAGTGCAGGCTCGGGCTCGTCAGCTTTATATCAGGGACTGGAAGCGTGAACCAAATGACTTGTTCGCAAAGCAGTAAAAATCTTTCTGTCGCTGAAGGAAGCTGTTTAGCAGCTCATTAGATTGCTTGTCATCTACTAAACCGTCTTTAGGCCCGCAGGTGGAGTCTGGTATCTTGGATTATTCTGAGGGCTGCACTTCACCTTAGCAGCTATGTTAGAATGGCTACTTTCCTAGAATACCGCTCGGTATTCCGCTTGATTAACCATTGTAGATTCCATTAATGAGTAACTCTGATCAGATTCAACGAATCCTGTTTGATGAACTGGATATTCGTGGCGTTGTTAGCGGTCTGGAACAGACCTGTAGTGACTGTTTTGCAAACCATGATTACCCTCCTGCTATTCAACAGGTATTGGGAGAGATGCTAGCGGCTGTTTGCCTGTTAAGTTCCAACCTGAAGTTTGAAGGGCGTTTGATTCTGCAGGCACAAGGGCAAGGTGATGTTCGTCTGTTAATGGCTGAATGCACTCATAATCATGATCTACGCGCTATTGCGCGTTTTGATGGTGATATTAAAGATGATGCTAACTTCATTGATCTGCTGCCACAGGGACAGGTGGTGATCACCGTTGAGCCGGAGAAAGGGCAGCGCTATCAGGGGGTCGTACCACTGGTGGGAGGCAACCTAGCTGCTTGCCTGGAAAGCTACTTTGTGAGTTCCGAACAGTTACCTACCCAAGTACATCTGGCTTCAGACGGTGAAAAAGCTGCAGGTATGTTGCTTCAGGTTTTGCCTGCTGAAGGTACCGGCGAAGAAGATTGGGAGCGGATCAGTCATCTGGCATCAACGTTGAAGAGTGAAGAGTTGCTTACTTTAGATAATGAAACACTGCTCTATCGCCTCTTTCATGAAGAACAGTGCCGCTTGTATAAAGCGGATGACGTTCGATTTAAATGCACTTGTTCGCGTGAACGTAGTGCAGCTTCACTGAAAATGATGGATAAGCAGGAACTGGTTGGGGTAATTGAGGAGCGTGGTCAGATCGATGTGAACTGTCAGTTCTGTAATGCCCACTATGAGTTTGATCTGGCGGATATTGAAGCCCTTTTTGTTGAGGGTGGGGCCGCTTCAGGTTCTGATCAAATACATTAAATTGTATTAATTGATTAAATTTGAGTCAGGTCAAATGCGAATTGCTTTCAATAATGGCGCAACGAGCAATTTTTGTGCATAATACGCGCC
>NZ_JAAEQH010000146.1 GCF_024231755.1 Neptuniibacter sp. | reverse complement strand
TGCTGATCTCAGGTATAATTCCGCCCCTTATTTTCAGTAAATAAGCTGCCTCCGGCGGCAATTGAAAACGTCAATTGAAAGGACCAGCATGAACCGCGATCTCAGTCTGTTACAGCCTTATCCATTTGAAAAACTGACCGCTCTGAAAGCAGAGGTAACACCTCCTGCTGATCTGGAGCATATCGCGCTTTCTATTGGCGAGCCTAAGCACCCATCCCCGCCGTTTGTGGCAGAGTGCCTAATTAACAATATGGGTAAGCTGGCAAACTACCCAACTACCAAGGGTATGCCCGAGCTGCGTGAAGCAATTGCTAACTGGTGTGAGCGCCGCTTCAAGCTGAATACAGGCACGCTTAGTGCGGAAGATAATGTACTGCCAGTGAATGGTACCCGTGAAGCGATTTTCGCCTTCACTCAAGCTGCGGTGGAACGTAAACCAGACGCTATAGTGATTTCGCCAAACCCGTTTTATCAGATCTACGAAGGCGCATCCTATCTGGCAGGTGCAGAGCCTTATTATCTGAACTGCCTGCCTGAAAATGGCTTTATCCCTGATTACGATGCGGTACCAGAAGAGATCTGGCAGCGTTGCCAGCTCCTGTTCCTTTGCTCACCAAGCAACCCTACAGGTGCTGTGACCGATCTTGATACGCTGAAAAAGCTGATCGCTCTGTCCGATAAATATGACTTTATCGTTGCGTCTGATGAGTGCTACTCCGAGATCTATCTGGATGAAGACAATGCTCCAGTAGGTTTGCTGCAGGCATGCGCTGAACTGGGTCGTGATGATTACAAGAATTGTATCGTCATGCACAGCCTGTCCAAACGTTCTAATCTGCCGGGCCTGCGTTCAGGTTTTGTGGCCGGGGATGCTGCACTACTAAAACCGTTCCTGTCATACCGTACTTATCACGGTTGCTCTATGCCGATCCAGCATCAGCTGGCTTCTAGCGAGGCATGGAACGATGAAGATCACGTGCTAGATAACCGTGATCAATACCGTCACAAGTTTGATGCGGTAATTGAGATTCTCAGTCCAGTAATGGATGTACAGCGCCCGGATGCCAGCTTCTACCTATGGGCTAAAACACCTATCGCTGACGACAAGTTTGCTCAGGGCCTGTTCGCGTCTCAGAACGTAACTGTTCTACCGGGTCGTTACCTGTCCCGTGAAACTGACGGTATTCTTCCAGGTGCTGGCTTTGTGCGTATGGCACTGGTTGCAACAGTTGATGAATGTGTCGAAGCCGCTAAACGCATCCGCGCATACATTGAAGCACTGTAAAGAGTAACGATAAAAGGACTAACGACGATGATTACTCTGTACGGTATCCCGAACTGCGACACCATGAAGAAAGCCAAGAAATGGCTGGAAAATAATGGCACTGAGTATCAGTTCCATGACTTCCGTAAAGACGGCCTGGAAGAATCACAGCTGAAACAGTGGGCTGATGAACTGGGTTGGGAAATTCTGCTGAACAAACGCGGCACCACATGGCGTCAGCAGTCTGACGAAGTAAAACAGAATATCGACGAAGCATCGGCTATCGCGCTGATGCTGGAACATCCAGCGATGATTAAGCGTCCGGTTCTAGATACCGGTAGCTGCCGCAAGGTTGGATTTAAAGATACAGAATACGCAGAGCTGTTGGGCTAAGCCCTCTCTGCAAACGCAACGAATTTTAAAATTTTTGGAATCTGGAGATTAACATGGCTAATTTTGCATTCGGTCTGGGTGTAGGCACTAAATCCTCTGCTGGCGAACTGCTGGAAGTTTATTACAACGCACCACTTCTGAACGCAGATGATGCAATCGTTAATGCGGTTGCAGCAAAAGTTGGTTACGAAGGCGGTAACGCTGCAATTGAAATTTCTGCTGCACAGCTGAAAGATCTGGAAGCTGCATTCCTGTCTGTTGACGCTGAAGACCAGGCTGAGATCACTGAGATCCTGAGCGGCACTTCTCAGCCACTGGTTGTTTGTATTCTGGAAACTGATGCAGAACCAACTACAACAGCAGAAGCGTACCTGAAGCTGTCTCTGCTTTCTCACCGTCTGGTACAGCCACACGGCATCAACCTGAGTGGCATCTTTGGCCTGCTGCCAAACGTAGCATGGACTAACGAAGGCGCAATCTCTCTGGACGATCTGCCAAAACGCCAACTGGCAGCACGTGCACAGGGCCGCATCCTGTCTGTTAACTCTGTAGATAAATTCCCGAAAATGACTGACTACGTGGTACCAGCGGGTATCCGTATCGGTGATGCGATCCGCGTACGTCTGGGTGCTCACGTAGGTGAAGGCACTACGGTAATGCACGAAGGCTTCATCAACTTCAACGCTGGCACAATGGGTGTAAGCATGGTTGAAGGCCGTATTTCTGCAGGTGTTGTTGTAGGTAACGGTTCTGACCTGGGTGGCGGCTGCTCAACTATGGGTACACTGTCCGGTGGTAACAACGTAGTTATCTCTGTTGGCGAAAACTGCCTGCTGGGCGCTAACGCTGGTCTGGGTCTGCCAATGGGTGACCGCTGTACTCTGGAAGCAGGTCTGTACGTAACAGCTGGTTCCAAAGTGACTATTCTGGATGACCAGAACAACGAAGTTGAAACAGTTAAAGCAGCTGTATTGGCTGGCAAATCTGACCTGCTGTTCCGTCGTAACTCTCAGAACGGTCGTATTGAAGTTAAGACGAACAAATCAGCAATCGAGCTGAACGAAGAGCTGCACAAGCACAACTAAAAACTGCGTGATAGCTACTGCGCTTGGTCATACTGCGTTAAAACCTGCTTCAAAATGCTCAGCTACTTCATGTAGCCTCCGCTTTTTCAGCAGGTTTTGCCTTGCCTGACCGGCGCTCGTTACGCTCTCACCTCAGTTTTGCCCTATCTTTATTTGATAGCTAAACCAACTCTGGAACACACCACCATGACCCAGCATCTATCTCCAACTATCGAACTGGCTAAAGATCTTATCAGTCGCCGCTCTGTTACTCCTGAAGACGCAGGTTGTCAGGATGTGTTGATTGAGCGCCTTGAAGCGATGGGCTTTAAGATTGAACGTCTGCAGTTTGAAGATGTAAAAAACTTCTGGGCACGTCGTGGTGATTCTGGACCGGTATTCTGCTTTGCAGGTCATACCGATGTAGTACCTTCCGGCCCTGAAGAGCGCTGGGAGTTTCCACCGTTTGAAGCAACCATAGACCAGGGTATGCTCTGTGGTCGTGGTGCTGCGGATATGAAAGGTGGTTTGTCTGCATTCATGGTTGCGCTGGAGCGATTCATTGAGCACCATCCAGACCATGATGGTTCTATTGCCCTGCTTATCACCAGTGATGAGGAAGGCCCGTGGGTTAACGGTACAACTCGTGTCGTTGATCACCTGGAAGCCCGCGGAGAGAAGATAACCTGGTGTATCGTGGGCGAGCCCTCCAGTACTGCAGAGGTTGGTGATGCAATCAAAAACGGCCGTCGTGGTTCTCTTGGAGCCACACTGACAGTTCGCGGTATTCAGGGCCACGTTGCTTATCCGCATCTGGTTAAGAACCCTATACATATGGCTGCCCCTGCCCTGGCTGAACTGGCCGCTGAAGTATGGGACGAAGGTAACGACTTCTTCCCCCCAACCAGCTTTCAGATCTCCAATATCAATGGCGGCACCGGTGTAACCAATATTGTTCCTGGCCACGTGGATATTATGTTCAACTTCCGCTTCTCCACCGAAGTAACAGCGGATGAGCTTAAAACCCGGGTTCGCGACATTCTGAACAAACATGATCTGGATTGGGATATCGACTGGACCCTGTCTGGTAATCCATTCCTGACTGCGGAAGGTGATCTGGTTGAAGCGTGCCAGACATCAATCAAAGCAATTACCGGACTGGACACAGAGCTTTCTACCTCCGGCGGCACTTCCGATGGCCGCTTTATTGCACCAACTGGAGCACAGGTAGTGGAACTAGGCCCGATCAATAAAACCATCCACAAAGTAAATGAGCGCGTTAGCTGTAAAGATCTGGATACTCTTACAGATATTTACGAAAACGTTCTGGCTCGCTTACTGAAAAAGAGTTGATTCCGCTGATGCAACTCACCTGTCCTGTCTGTAAATCCCTGCTTAATAAGCAGGACAGGAACCTGCGCTGTGAAAACAACCACAGTTTTGATGCTGCGCGTCAGGGCTACTGGAATCTACTGTTAGCTCACAAAAAACGCTCCAAAGATCCCGGCGATAATGCCGAAATGGTTCAGGCACGCCGTCAGTTTCTGGATCAAGGTTACTACCAGCCTCTATCCGACAGTATCAACAGATTAGCTACTGAAGCCTTGGCTGATACCAAACAGGCTAATATTCTGGATATGGGCTGCGGTGAGGGTTACTACACCTCCCGTCTTTTTGATGCTTTACCCGATTCAATAGAGCCATCATTACTTGGCCTCGATATATCCAAACATGCCGTTAAAGCAGCGTGTCAGCGGAGCAAAGAGATCACCTGGCTTGTTGCTTCCGGCGCAGATATTCCCCTGCCCGAGCATTCATTGGACCTGCAACTCGTGCTTTTCAGTCGCCTAATGCCTGAAGCTTTTGCAAAACCTATGAAACCCGGTGCTTCCTTGCTGATAGCCTGGCCGGGAGAGAATCACCTGATTGAACTGCGCAGACTGATCTACAAAGAGATTAGAGAAAGCCACTTTGATCCAGTTCAAACCCTGAGCGAACATTTCCAGCTACAGCAGCAGGAAACGGTCAGTTATGACTTTAGCCTGGAATCATCAGAGCAGATCAGCACACTACTGGCGATGACACCCCACAGCCAGCGGCTCTCCAGCGAAGCAAAAGCAGAGATTTGCCAACAAGAAAAGCTTGAACTGACATTAGACGTAAATCTGGGGCTGTTTACTCGTATATGATCACACCGCCATGAACCCAAAACTAAGAAACTGGTTATACAAGCGCGCCGATAACCCACGCCAGAATTTGGTGATTCTGGGGATCGGTTTTGCTACTTTCTTCTTCGGTTTCGTGGTTTTGGGAGCGGCTGAATACGCTCTAGATAGCTCTCTTACTCAAGAGCTGGTTGCTTTGCTTGGCTTGATCATCATCGGTGCAGGCATCATACTGGCCGCGTTCGGCTATCTTAGCCTGAGCATACTCCGAATTCTTCGAATAATGTTTAAAGACAATAATGACTGACATCCGACACCCTGATATCGAGATCTACGTAAAAAACCGTTCGCTGGAAGAGATTCAGGCGTGGCTTCAGTCATGTAGCGAAAACCTGACCACCCACTCATCCAAAGGCCAGATCCATGAACTGCAGATGGAGTTCCTGGGCCAACCAGTTGAGGTAATGATCCACGAGAAAGTAGCCGGCAAGGCTTGGGTCAGCGTCTGGTTTAAAACCAACAACACCTCTTGGAATACCGATCTGGATTGTGCTCATGCCGCATCACAAGGCATGGATACACAGATTCGTTGCATCGCTTCAGGCTGGAATGATGGAGATGATCCGGACGAATACTGGAAAGTAGAAAATGGTGAGCAGGAAAAGATTCAGTGGCGAACCTGAATCGGACTTAGATTAAGATCAGGCAGCAGCTCTAATCTGCTGCTTAGATGTTTCAATCTCTTCAATCATCAACTTACCCGTCGACATCAAAGCAACTTTTGCATATTCATCCGACGCTAACTGCTGCTCACGCGGCGTATGCGAATGACTATACAAGTAGCCATTCACATAGGCGAAATCACCCACCCGGCCCTCATGAATCGCATTATTCAGACGCTCGACAACCTGATCATCATAGATCTCATTAGGATCAGGATAAGTGGATTCTGTTGCTGGTAGCTTAAACTCAGCACCGCCGCTTTGCGCAGCAGCTTCCGGTTTAACCAGTTGCTGATTGGAATGAATCAGGCTAAGCAGCATTGAGAATTGCGCACCGCTACCACTCTGAACCGCTTGGCTCAGATTGGAAGTGTAACCTTCAATTCTGGTTTGAATCTGTTCTGCGCGCATACTGCTAAAATTATTTCCGAATAACCTGTCCCGTTTTTATCGGCTAAAGGCTAGAATCCTTTACCCTAACTTAATAAAAATTAAGAGAATATTTTTCATATGGGAAGATGGCGTCCACCCCAGCCTCGTAGTTCGAAATACATCACCGGAGAGGGCTACAAACGCCT
>NZ_JAAEQH010000145.1 GCF_024231755.1 Neptuniibacter sp. | reverse complement strand
GACGATATCGCTGTGATGTGGCGACGAAATGCCGTGATGTGGCGACGAAATGCAATGTCGTGGTGACCAAATGCCGTCAGGTCGCGGGGACCTGGTGATCTCGTCGCCAGGTTGTTGCGATATCGTCGCAATGCTGCCAGAGGTTCGCAAAGGGTTAATGGTTTGTTCTATTTTGTCCAGGTCGCCGGCAAAGAGTCGGAAATTATCGGAGTAATGCTGGATCGTGACGCGCTTCGAGCGGCTGTGAAGGAGGCGGGATCCGCGGAAAGTAAAAGGAAGAAAACTGAATAAAGCTGATGATTTCGTGATCGTTTGATCGTCACATGGCTTGTTTGTAATGTTGACTATTAACTTTGAAACTGATAAAACGGCATTGCGCTTATTTTAGCACACGATAAATGATTTTAAAATGGAATAACAAACTGTAAAACAGCAGGAAATGCAACGTGGACCACATCCCAAGTGTGCGAAGATTGCACCATTGTTATACAAAGCTATCGTTGCTTAGACTTGTTTTCACCACCAGCGGGAATTTAACCAAGAAACATTGGTATGAACGCAAGAAACAGTTGCTAAAAAATGCCCCGGGCATGCTGGGCATTTTTAGCATCTTTTTTTGCTTTGATAGAAACTGTTCCTTGCTTAAATTCCCGCTGGTGGTACCTAACAAATCCGAATAATGAACATCAACTAAGAAACTACTGTATCTTCAATCTCAATCGACCTATGTCTCAGTTGTGTATCCATGAACTTGAGTGAGCAGGAGTCTGCCAAACAGTCGCATGCTGATCTGACAGATGAATACGAGCTCAGGTCCTTCGATGTGTACACGTTCGTTGTCAAGGTTGGTTGCTAGTAGTGCTTTGAGACAAAAAACCGGTTAAAGCTTGCTTCACAGAGTTTGACAACACTAAGCATCAACAACGCAATCACTTTTTGTATTTAGAGATCACATTGTTCTTTAGATCCGCCAGCTTCTGCCCGTCATCTCTGCTCATCATTTCAACGTGGAAGTCCGCAAAACAGTCCTTGCAAAGATAGAGATCGCAAGCAATGCACACCATGGCAACTTTGACTGGATTTTGATGCCGGCCGGACTTGCAGATTTTGCGCTTCTCAACCTGCAATTGATGCACACCCTTTGTCACTTTAACTGCCAGTTGAGTAAACAGCAATGAAATCAGACAGCGTTATTCCAACAAGAAAATGTTATTTACCCAGACCGGCACGTGGCAATTCGAATTCGGAATCTGCCTGGGGTGGCGAGCCAAGTCCTTCATGCCAGCCGACTTCAGCAGCGACTTGAACAGTTCGTACCGGAAGCGAGAGGAGGAGAAGTTCAGTCTGGCTGCTTCAGGCAGATCATCGCGGTAGCAGGAGAACGAGTTGATAACACACCAGTGAAACATTTGCAAAGCCAGGGCCACTGTCCATTTCAAAGTTCTTTGCTCCCTTCTGTTCGTGTACAGGAGAGAATCGAAAGTATCTACTCCTAAAAGGGGGAGAAATATTTCCCACATAATCATGGCCATTACCATGTAATCATGACTAGCTAAGGAAAGGAGCTACTGTGTAAGGCTACTCCTACCCCAGTGTAATATGGGTAGCTACTGTGTCATTTTGTTTAAAGAATTTTTAACAGGCACACTACAAACTTACCGCCCATGTTAGCCGCGTACTGTTGAACGGCAGCCGGCTGTGCCACCGGAACGCTTGCAAATGTGCCTGTTCTGTTGTCTTTTATCCGACGATCGCACTGGCCGATCTGTTCCAGAATTCCTGGAACAGAACATTAGAGTTTGCTTTGATGCATGTTCATGCCACAGTATCACCTGGTATGTTGTAGTTGATTCTGACAAGTTTCATGTCAGCCCACGCCGCAATGGACTGATCAGCCAAGTGAAAGAACATCGAATCCGCACGCTGCCAGTTCCGGGGCACCTTTCTGCTTCGGGGGCATTGAGCTGGCCAATTCTTGCGGTAGCGAAGCGTCCCACAGCTGAAGGTCCCTGCCAGCAGTAAATCCCGTGTTAAATCAGGATTAGTGTAGAAGTTGTCTGAAACAATGATCTGGGCATCTAAATGCCAAGAGGACCGCCGGCCCACACACCTGCACGGTCATTTCTAACATTACCATGCTAACATTTTTAGCTATTACCTTAGTAGCTTAAGCTAGCCTTTGTGATATCACTAGATGGCTTTGAGCATCTCTACTTACTCATTGTTTGCTTGCATGCATCCATACACAGCTTTTGCAGTTATTCGTAACAACTTACTGCAGGTTTCCAACACATGCTAACATTATTAGCTGGCACCTTGGTAGCTTAAGCTGCACTTTGTAATGCAGCCAGATTATTTGGAACACCTTTGCATGCTCGAAGCTTGCTTTGATGAATTCTGACACAACTATGGCTATCCCTGGCTATACTGTTTAGTACCGAGCTAGGTATTTGTAAGCTTAGAAAGCTAGTTT
>NZ_JAAEQH010000144.1 GCF_024231755.1 Neptuniibacter sp. | reverse complement strand
CCCAGGTTACTCAACCCGGGGTTAAACTCACGTTTATGAATGCGGGTAAATAAGTCGAGTTGCGTAACCCTGGGTTGCTTCAATTTTACCTGAGGTTTTTGCCTTACCCGGGTAAGATTTACCCCAGCTTTATGAATACGGCCCCTGAAGACCATGCGCGCGCTCTACAATACGACTGGGATGCACTTTATTGGTGGCGAGCTGTATATGGGTCACTTTGGTTGCGAGCCCGCAGGTGACGAATACAAGTGCATTGACTGGATGCTGGTGTCCGAACAGGTTTTCGGTACCGCTCTAGATCAAGATATTACTGGACAACTAATTATGGACATGAATTTCTTGGAAGTAATGAAGATCCCTAAGACTGACGTTGCTTGTTTCCTCTTGGATGGGAAACCTAGAGCACTAAGTCAGAATAGCCATTTCCATCTGAAGACTACGAAGCCGGGTGTAGCTCGTTACAAACCAGATGAGCATGCGTTGCTCTATGACCCACGCTCGAAGGAGCACCATATGTGTCAGGTTGTCGGCAAGGCATTGTGCAGTCTCCAGGCTATCCATATTGCACTTTGTCTTCGTCGCACCTTGGATCAAGTTGCTTTTGAGCGAACGAAGGCGCTCTATTTCTATACTGAAGCTCAGGGCCAGGAGACATGAGAACAGACCCAGGTACGCATTTTGGACAAGCGTACTGAACGCCTCTGCCGTATGGTTCTCATGCAGGCGCAACTGCGCCATGCGTTTTCGAGACCAATGTTGGGGCAGTTTGGACGTTTTACACCGGAAGAAAGCTTCACTCGATATACTCGAGGAGATGCTGCTGAATCTATAAATCGGACCCTTATACATGCAGGAATTGTATTCCGCTGTATGGGCCAAATGATGACTCTGTATGCGCCGGCTATGTTCTACGAAGCGCCGTACTCGAGCATGCAGCACGTTGTTACTCATCTCTGTGTTATTGCCGCGGAACACCCGCAGGCTAAGTTACATGACTGTGTCCGCTGCTACTTCGCCTTCAGAAAGATGTGCTGGTGTAGCCGCTTGGATATTGACATGACCCACTGAATCGAATCAATGATGTATGAAGTTCATGCTCGTTGGGAACCTGCTCTGGAGAATATCGAGCGGTTGGCCCAAGAAAGTGATCGAATGGCCAAGTATGTTGTGGCTGCTGCCAGACTGAATCGGCGCGCCATCTATCAACGTTATGCCTCGCATATGCAAGAATTGGCTGATCATCTACCTGATGACCAGATTCAGCCAGCGAATATCGAAGAT
>NZ_JAAEQH010000143.1 GCF_024231755.1 Neptuniibacter sp. | reverse complement strand
CCCAATACTAGATTCATCAAATGCAGCTCCAGTTATATTTATCGCATTCTCTTCTGTAATTGGAGTTCTTATATTAAGACTATCAGCAAAGGTTTGTACTGTTGCACGCCCTGCTAGTAATGCATATTGAGCATGATCATCGTCAGATAACCCGGCAAGTGAACCATGTTCTGCAACTGTTCCACCAGCTCCTTTCAGGTTTGATGATCTCCAGTCAACAAAATTAGCTCCACTTTCAGTCGTCCTTAGTGCTCCATACGTCCCACGATTCTGTATAATAAATGTTGCTACAGGTACAATTTCCTGAAGAGGTAAAGTCCCGTAAGCAAGTTCGTTTATTTCAACTTCTGCCCCATCTCTTGCATCCCCTCTTGTTGTATATTCATATTGACCCTGAATCGCTATATATTTCGGATTTGCTCCTGAATCATCTGTGATGTTAGTAGCAAAAATATGGCCTAAACAAAAATCATTATTCCCGACTGCGGTTTGTGCCCCAGCGTTATTATAATAAACGTCACCAGCTGACATCTGGAAAGAATACCCGGCTCTTGTGATCCATCTCCATGCTGTGCCGACTAGATACCAGATCTCAACCCCAGCTGTAGATAATACTGCGCTGAGATCGTGCTCTATATCTTCATCATAAAACTCTCCGGCTGCAATACTGAACTGCGCATCAGTTGTGGTATTTCCATCTTGATCTATATCAAAATTGGCAAGTGCCATACCTTCCCGATAAACAGCGCCCATATTATCATGTAACCAGTGATGAGTAGCGGGAGCCATATTTGACCCGTGTTTCTCAGTCATTAGTCTACCGTCGTTATTAGTAGCATCCCAGTAAACATAAGCAACGACCGCTTTTGTCATTATTACAGTGTCAATTTGTGCATGACTCGGATTTAATGCAGTAGCAAGTACCCCTTCAGAGTCGAAATAAATAACCCAGAGTCCTTCGGTATCGGTCAACTGTGCTGTAAGGTTTCCAGTCTCGTTGTACTTCTTACCTTGGATAAAGTAATCATAACTTACTGCTGTTGGTGATAGTGTTAAAGTCCTGTCTGGTGCTGCGTCTGTCCATGTTAATGTGACTGCTGAAGCATCATCAAAGCCGTTCTGTAACCAGTCTGCTTGAGCAACCTTAGTTGTATCAGAATAT
>NZ_JAAEQH010000142.1 GCF_024231755.1 Neptuniibacter sp. | reverse complement strand
GTAATTGCCAACACAACGATTACAGCAATACCCAGACCCAGAGATGTCTGAACTTTCTTGGAGATCGCCAGGAAAGTACACATCCCAAGGAAGAATGCCAACGCCATGTTTTCAACGAAAATCGCCTTAACGGCAAGGCTGATGTACGCTTCCATTACACAGCCTCCTTCTTAGTGTTCTTAGCCAGTTCAAAATCTGGAGCCTCTACCTGATCTTTGTAGAAGGTACGAGTCAGCCAGATGAAGATGCCAATAATGAAGAATGCGCTTGGTGGCAACAGCATCAGACCGTTACCCATGTACCAACCACCGTCATTAATCAATGGCAGAACTTCATAACCGAACAGTTTGCCTGCACCGAACAGCTCACGCAGGAAACCAACAAAGATCAGAACCGCGCCGTAACCAAGTCCGTTACCAATACCGTCCATGAAAGAGATTCCCGGAGGATTCTTCATCGCGAACGCTTCAGCACGACCCATTACGATACAGTTGGTAATGATCAGACCTACGAATACCGAAAGCTGCTTAGAAACATCGTAAGCAAAGGCTTTCAGGATCTGGTCCACCACAATTACCAGTGACGCAATGATTGTCATCTGACAGATGATACGGATATTGCCCGGAATGTGGTTACGAATGATGGATACGAACAAGTTCGAGAAAGCAGTTACCGCGATTACCGCCATGGTCATAACCATTGCAGTATTCAGGTTTGATGTAACCGCCAGCGCAGAACATACACCCAGAACCTGAAGGCCGATTGGGTTGTTCTTAAATACTGGATTACTCAGTACTTCTTTAGCTTGTGACATCGCTTACGCCCCTCCCGCTTTCAGGTTGGTCAGGAATGGTGCATAACCATTTTTACCCATCCAGAACTGAACCAGATTGGTTACACCGTTCGCTGTCAGAGTTGCACCCGCAAGACCATCAACCTGATGCTTAGCATTCGGGTTAGATGTATCTACAGTGCCCTTGATCAGACCCAGAGTTGGCTCCATAGAACCTGCTGGATAAACCTCTTTGCCTGGCCACAGAGCTTTCCAGTTCGGGTTATCAACTTCGCCACCCAGACCTGGAGTCTCAGCGTGAGAGTAGAAACCAAAACCAACTACTGTGTTCAAGTCACCTTCAAGAGCCAGGAAGCCATAAAGAGTAGACCACAGGCCATAGCCGTGTACCGGCAGGATCACTTTTTCGATCTGGCCATCTTTTTCCACCATGTATACAGGCATTACTTTCGCCTGATACTTGATAGAAGCGATATCTACATCTTTAGAAAGTGCTTTACCCAACACTGGGTCTTTAGCGGCTTTCTTAGCATCATATTTAGCTGGAATCTCTGTAGTGAACTTGCCAGTTTCCAGATCAACATACTTAGTAGTGATCTGAGCAAACAGCTCATCTACAGACTTGCTTGGATCACTGATACCTGCAGCAGCAAGAATGTTGCTCTTACGGTCCAGTTCCTTGTTTGCAATCTGTTTTGGCTTCAGTAGAACTGCAGCCGCAGAAACGATTACCGAACAGACAACACAAAGTAGAACGGTAACGATAATCGTCTTACCGATAGTGTCATTATTAGCTGACATCGCGCGCCTTCCTCCGTTTAATGTTTGCCTGAACAACAAAGTTATCGATCAATGGAGCAAATAGGTTCGCGAACAGAATCGCCAGCATCATACCCTCTGGGAATGCTGGGTTAACCACACGAATCAGAACTACCATCACACCGATCAGAGCACCGAAGTACCACTTACCTTTGTTAGTCATGGATGCAGACACTGGGTCTGTTGCCATAAAGAACATACCAAAGGCAAAACCACCCAGAACCAGATGCCAGTAGAAAGGCATAGCGAACAACGGGTTGGTATCGGAACCAATCATATTAAACAGCGTAGATGTCGCCACCATGCCCAAGAAGACACCAGCAACGATACGCCATGCAGCGACCTTGGCAATCAACAGAACCAGACCACCCAGAGCGATTGCGAAGGTAGAAACCTCACCCACAGAACCCTGAATGTTACCGATAAATGCGTCGAACCAAGTGATGTTTGCAGCCAGGATTGCATCAACACCGCCTGCAGCAGCAAGGCTCAGTGGAGTTGCACCGGAGAAGCCATCAACTGCGGTCCAGATCGCATCACCAGACATCTGCGCTGGATAAGCGAAGAACAGGAATGCACGACCAGTCAGAGCCGGGTTCAGGAAGTTTTTACCTGTACCACCAAATACCTCTTTACCGATCACAACACCGAAGCTGATACCCAGAGCCACCTGCCACAATGGAATTGATGGCGGCAGAATCAGGGAGAAAAGGATAGAAGTTACGAAGAAACCTTCGTTGACTTCGTGGCCACGCTTCATTGCAAACAGTACTTCCCAGAAACCACCTACAACGAAGGTTACGATGTAGATTGGCAACCAGTAAGCTGCACCATGAATAATGTTGTCCCACATGCTATCAGGATTAAAGCTGCTTAACGCACCAGCAATTGCACCCTGCCATGTAGACGCTTCGGTAATGCCCATCTGAGCCATTGCAGTGTTAGCCTGAAAGCCAACGTTCCACATACCGAAGAATACTGCTGGGAAAGTACACATCCACACCAGAATCATCATACGCTTCAGATCGACTGCATCGCGTACGTGAGCTGCTGTTTTAGTTACATGACCCGGAGTATAGAAAATGGTATCTGCTGCTTCGTAAAGCGCGTACCAGTTTTCATACTTACCGCCCTTGTGAAAGTGCGGCTCCATTTTGTCTAGAATATTTCTCAAGCTCATGATCAGGCCTCTTTCTCAATACGCGTCAAATTGTCGCGAAGGATTGGGCCGTACTCATACTTGCCTGGGCAAGCAAAAGTGCACAGCGCGAGGTCTTCTTCGTCCAGCTCCAGACAACCCAGTTCCATCGCGTGAACGATGTCACCTGTTACCAGAGCACGCAGCAGCTGCGTTGGAAGAATATCCAGTGGCATCAGTTCCTCGAACTGTCCAACCGGAACCATAGCTCGTTCTGAACCATTCGTAGTCGTCGTGAAGTCAAACTTCTTCGAAGGATTCAGGAATGAAGCAAAGACGTTTAGTACAGAGAATTTATTAGTACCTGGTACTACCCAGCCCATAAATTCACGCTCATCGCCTTCTTCAAGGATTGTAACCTGGTTAGCGTATCGGCTCAGATAAGCAAACGGGCCTGAAGCAGTACGACCGCTCCATACAGAACCACTGATCACACGGTTATGATCGCCGTCCTGCGCTCCCTGTAGCAGATCATTTAAATCCGCACCCAGGCGCGTACGTAACATACCTGCCTTAGCAGCTTTAGGACCGGAAACAGTGACAACACGGTCAGTTGGCAGTTTACCTTCAGTAAACAGCTTACCTACCGCAATTACGTCCTGATAACCGATTGTCCAAACAGTTTTCTGCTGAGATACAGGATCAAGGAAATGAATATGCGTACCTGCATTACCTGCAGGATGCTTACCTTCAAACTCTTCTACTGTTACACCTTCAGCAGTCGGGATATCAGCACCCGGAGCCTTACACAGATAAACAGTTGTTTCTGACAGTTTTGTCAGAATCTGCAAACCCTGTGCAAATGCTTCTTTCTGCTCAGCAATGATGATCGCAGGATCACCAGCAAGTGGATTGGTATCCATTGCTGTAACAAAGATAGAGTTAGGAGTTGTGCCAGGCAGTGGTACACGGCTGAAAGGACGTGTACGCAGTGCAGTCCAAAGGCCAGACTCAACCAGGTTTTCTTCAACCTGTTCACGAGTCAGACCGGAAAGCGCACCGGCATCATATTTGTTGAATTCGACTGCATCGTCACCATCCAGTTCAATCACTACGGACTGAAGTGCGCGACGATCGCCACGATTGATAGCCTTAACTACACCAGCACCCGGTGCTGTGTACTTAACGCCTTCGGTTTTCTTATCGGAAAAGATCACTTGACCGAGTTTTACTCGATCCCCCACCTTGACGGCCATGGTAGGTTTCATACCCACATAATCAAAGCCAACAACGGCAACGGAGCTCACTGCTGGGCCGTCTGAAATAGACTGCTCAGGAGCGCCCGTGATCGGTAGATCCAGACCTTGCTTGATCTTGATCATACGCCTCACCCAATTACGTTAAACTTTTTCAGGATTCTACTCTCGATTTCAGTTAACACAGCGCCCTGTCCCCGAACGCAAATGAGAACCGTTATATAGTTATTACGAAAATAGAATTACCCCACCCAAAAATCCGAGTAAGTATACCTGAGCGAACCGACCTTTTTCTACAAACAGCCTTCGATATCAGTACGTTCCAGCAACTAAAGTAGGTAGATAAATATAGAATCATTATTTATATACATATATCCATATAGCATATAAATCATTTGATAAATAAAAAGCCACCCTATTGGTGGCTTTTTAAACAATTTACAAAAAACTCAGATCAGATCTGCTTCGGGAACGCAGGCAGTGTGCACTGAGCCATTTTCTGCATCATGCGGATAACCTGGCAGCTGTAACCGAATTCGTTATCGTACCAAACGTACAGTACGCAACGCTTACCGCCAGCGATAGTCGCTAGAGCGTCAACAACACCCGCTGCACGAGAACCAACAAAGTCAGTTGATACAGCTTCTGGAGAGTTGCTGTAGTCGATCTGCTTCTGCATTGGACCATGCAGCGCAGCTTCGCGAAGAATATTGTTCAACTCTTCTTTATCTGTAGCATTTTCCAGGTTCAGGTTCAGGATAGCCATGGAAACGTTTGGCGTTGGAACACGAATAGCGTTACCCGTCAGCTTACCTTCCATTGCAGGCAGAGCTTTAGAAACAGCTTTGGCAGCGCCAGTTTCAGTGATAACCATGTTCAGACCCGCAGCACGACCACGACGATCACCTTTGTGGTAGTTGTCGATAAGGTTCTGGTCGTTAGTGTATGCGTGAACAGTCTCAACGTGACCATTCTCAATACCGAACTTGTCGTATACAGTTTTCAGAACTGGTGTAATCGCGTTTGTAGTACAAGACGCAGCAGAAAGGATTGTATCTTCTGCAGTGATGTCACCATCGTTAACACCCATTACGATGTTCTTAACACCTTTACCTGGTGCAGTCAGTACTGCACGAGAAGCGCCATTAGACTGAAGGTGCAGAGACAGACCTTCTTTGTCACGCCACTTACCAGTGTTATCAATGATCATTGCATTGTTGATGCCGTAATCAGTGTAATCGATCTCATCTGGAGAGTTAGCGAAGATCACCTGAATAACGTTACCGTTAGCAGTGATTGTGTTCGCTTCTTCATCAACAGTGATTGTGCCCTTGAAAGAACCGTGAACTGAATCACGACGCAGCAGGCTTGCACGTTTTTCCAGATCTTTCTTAGCAGCACCTTTACGTACAACAATTGCACGCAGACGCAGAGCCTGACCGCCGCCAGTACGCTCAATCAGAAGACGAGCCAGAAGACGACCGATACGACCGAAACCATACAGAACAACATCTGTAGCTTCACGCTCTTCAGAATCGATTGCTTCAGCCAGTTCAGCTTTCAGGAAAGTTTCCAGATCCTGACCGTTACCTTCGTTACGGAATTTAACCGCTAGCTTACCTGCATCGATATGCGCATTGCGTACGTTCAGGTTCTTAACAGCTTCTAGAATTGGGAATGTATCAACTACAGTCAATTCCTGCTCTTCAACCTGGCGAACAAAGCGGTGTGCTTTAAGGATATCGATAACAGAACGTTTGATAATCAAACGACCGAATACAGAAGACTCGATATTCTGATCACGGTAAAGGCCACCTACAAGAGGTACCATTTTTTCTGCTAGCGCTTCGCGCTCTTTCCAGTCTGCGAATACTTGATCTTGGCTCACTTGAAACTCCAAAAAGTTGTGTAATCTCGCTGGTACTCACCGATGCAAAGCTAAATTGCCCGCTTACCGGTGAACCCTAAAATTTTGGTGCGCGCATTATCCTCTTTTAACAGTCATTGAGCAAATGCAGCACGATATACTTTCGCACCATATTACAAATCAGAAATATTTAGCCCATGCAAAAAGCGCTTTATTCCCCGTGGCGACTGTCTTTTATAAGTACAGTCGTTAAAATATGCCGCCTTAAAGAATTTTGTACTATCGGGAGTAACAAGTGCTGCAATTTAACTATCCCCTACCCACAGGAGCCGGAGACCGCAAACAGATCGGTCAAGTTAATGGTTCTGCCGCAGGGTACGTAGTCTCCGATGCAGCGCTGAAACACAGTGGATTCACACTGGTTATTACTAATGACAGCAATCAGGCTAACCGCTTGCTTGATGAAGTTACGTTTTTTAACGGTGACAAGCTGGAAATACTCTCCTTCCCCGATTGGGAAACACTGCCGTACGATACGTTCTCTCCCCATCAAGATATCATCTCTGAACGAATTGCTACGCTGAATCGTCTACCAAATTTACAGCGTGGCATTCTTATCGTGCCACTCAGCACTTTGATGCACCGCACAGCGCCAGCCGATTTCATCGCAGGAAACTGCTTCGATCTTAAGGTAGGAGAGATCATCAATCCGGACACACTGCGTAAGCAGCTGGCCGATGCGGGTTATCATGCGGTAGAAACAGTATTAGAGCACGGCGAATTCGCTATTCGCGGTTCTATCATCGACCTATTCCCTATGGGAAGTGAAAACCCTTTCCGTATTGAGCTGTTTGATGATGAGATCGAAACACTGCGAACCTTTGACCCAGAAAGTCAGCGCTCAATAGAAAAGATCGACGCAATCAAATTACTACCCGCAAAAGAGTTCCCTTTTGACAGCCGTGCAATTAGGGATTTCAAATCGCGCTGGCGGGAACGCTTTGACGTTGATTACAAACAGTGCCCAGTCTACACAAACATCAATGACGGACTAACATCCCCTGGCATCGAGTATTATCTGCCACTGTTTTTCGATGAGTGTAGCTCTCTGTTTTCAGCCCTGCCAGAGAACACCCAGATCTTTGTTGATAGCACTCTTGAAGAAGCAGCAGAACAATTTGCCCTGGAAGTAAACGAACGCTATGAACAGCGGCGCTACGACATTACCAATCCGGTACTCTCGCCTGACGAGTTATTCCTCTCTACCAGCGAGCTATTCGCTGCTCTTAAAAACTACGGGCGACTCACCCTACACTCTCAACAAATTGAAGAGAAACAGGGCCGGATAAACCTATCATGCAGTGAACCTCCAGAACTTCCTGTCGACTCACAGCAGAAAGAACCTCTATCAGCACTACAGAGCTTTCTCCTGGAACGAGATGGAGCTGTACTTTTCTGCGCAGAATCAGCGGGTCGCCGCGAAGCACTACTGGAGCTACTGGGCCGGATCAACATTAAGCCCACCCTGATAGAGGGCTGGAGTAGTTTCGTTGATTCCGATCTCGATCTGGCAATCACCGAATTCCCTTTAGAGCAGGGATTATCTGTACCTGGTCAGGTTCACTTGATTACAGAAACCCAACTATTTGGGCATCAGGTCTTCCAGCGCCGCCGCCGCTCAAAAGAACAGGAACAGAATGATCAGGTCATCAAAAATCTATCAGAGCTGAATACTGGCTCTCCCGTTGTTCATTTAGACCATGGCGTTGGACGATATCTAGGGTTACAGACCATCGAGCTGGAAGGTGAGACCAACGAATTCCTGACATTAGAATACGCTGACGGCGCAAAACTCTATGTCCCGGTTTCATCGCTTCACCTGATCAGCCGCTATACCGGCACAGGGGATGAAAACGCACCTCTACACCGCCTCGGCACTGAGCAATGGAGCAAAGCCAAACGCAAGGCAGCGGAAAAAGCCCGTGACGCCGCCGCTGAACTTCTGGATATATATGCCCGACGCGCATCTCGCGTAGGTTTTCAGTTCAGTGATCCTGATGAGCAGTACCTGCAGTTTGCAGCCAGTTTCCCATTTGAAGAGACACCTGATCAGGCAGCAGCTATTGGCAATGTAATCCGGGATATGACCGCACAACAGCCGATGGATCGCTTGGTTTGTGGTGATGTTGGTTTCGGTAAAACCGAAGTTGCCATGCGCGCTGCGTTTGTTGCTGCTCAAAGTGGCAAACAGGTAGCGATTCTGGTTCCAACTACCCTGCTGGCACAACAGCATTATCAGAACTTCCAGGACCGTTTCGCTGACTGGCCAGTAAACATTGAACTGATCTCCCGTTTCCGTACAGGCAAGCAACAGAACAGCATCATCGATAAACTTGAATCTGGCAGTATCGATATCGTTGTCGGTACCCATAAGCTGTTATCAGGTGATATTAACTTTAAAAACCTGGGTCTGGTGATCATAGATGAAGAACATCGCTTCGGGGTTCAGCAGAAGGAGCGCCTAAAATCCCTTCGCTCGGAAGTAGATATCCTGACCCTAACTGCAACGCCTATTCCTCGCACCTTGAATATGGCGATGTCTGGGATCCGTGACCTTTCTATTATCGCCACACCACCAGCACGCCGCCTCTCGGTTAAAACATTTGTCCGTTTTAGTGACAGCACACTGGTCAAAGAGGCAATTCTGCGTGAGCTTCTGCGTGGCGGTCAGGTTTACTACCTGCACAACGAAGTTAAAAGCATTGAAAAAACGGCTGAAGAGCTGCGCGAGCTGGTGCCTGAAGCGCGTATCGGTATTGGTCATGGTCAGATGCGCGAGCGTGAACTAGAGCAAGTGATGTCTGACTTCTACCACAAGCGCTATAACATCTTGCTCTGCACAACGATCATCGAAACCGGTATCGATGTACCAAACGCAAACACAATCATTATTGATCGTGCTGATAAGTTTGGTCTCGCCCAGCTCCATCAGCTGCGTGGCCGCGTGGGTCGCTCCCATCATCAGGCTTACGCTTATCTGCTTACACCACACAAGAAGTCCATGACCAAGGATGCCATCAAACGTCTTGAGGCGATTGAATCAGCTGACGATCTGGGTGCTGGCTTTACTCTGGCAACACACGATCTTGAAATTCGTGGTGCAGGCGAGCTATTGGGCGAAGAGCAAAGCGGTCAGATGCAAACCGTTGGCTTCACCCTGTTTATGGAGATGCTGGAACAAGCGGTAGAATCAATCAAAGAGGGTAAAACTCCGAATATGGATCAGCCGCTTAAACACGGAGCGGAAGTTAATCTGCAACTGTCTGCACTGATCCCTGACGATTACCTGCCGGACGTACATAGCCGCCTGATCATGTACAAACGCATAGCCAATGCCGCATCGAAAAAAGAACTAAAAGAACTACAAATTGAGATGATTGATCGCTTTGGCCTACTCCCTGAACAGGTTAAATACCTGTTCCGAGTAACCGAACTCAAACTCAGAGCCGAAGTGATGAACATCGTTAAAATCGATGCAGGCTCTGAAAATGGCCGTATAGAATTTGCTACCGACGCTAAAGTTGATCCTCTCACTTTAGTAAAAATGGTTCAAAATCAGCCACAAAAATATAAACTGGAAGGCGCAGACAAACTACGTTTCAGCCTCAACATGGAGAAAACCGAGAATCGCTTCAAAGCTGTAGAAAGCTTG
>NZ_JAAEQH010000141.1 GCF_024231755.1 Neptuniibacter sp. | reverse complement strand
CTTTCAGTAGGAAGAGACGCTGGTGTTTGTGATAAGGCATATAGGGTTATGGTGTACTCGTGACTACCGGCACTTGGTGAACATGGAGATGTATAAGAGATCGCATTACCATCTTTATTAGCTCCCATGAACCAACTGCCGTCGTCGGCCTCACCGTAAGCTATCTCTGTGATCGATGGATCGATATCCCAAAGCAGCAAATATGAGTTTGCGTTTGAGGTATCCTCAGGATTTGGATAATGGTGCATTATCACCGCCAACGAGCCGGTTGAATCCGGTATGTTAGACCAAGATAAAGGAATGGATGCTTCTACTCCATCTACCTTTTCTTCACATTTATAAGCATCAAGGAGTTCTCCATCAGAAACTGCGCTACTGCTTAGCGTAAAATCTACTGTACCTGTCGAACCCGACCTGATAATCAACGGCAAATAGATCCTTGTAGTGGAGGTACTGGCAGAGCGCACACACAATACATAGCCCGTATTTACTTTGTCTTCATGGCTAACCAGTCCATAATAAAAATCAACAAACCAGGCTTGTTCAGTTCCATTTTCACGGGTGGTTGATGACCAGTAAACCGTTGTTGTTTGCGGGTATGTTTCAGTCAGGGTAAAGTAGGTAGTATTCACCGAAGGATGATACAAGTTGTCGTCATCACTAATAGACCGTAGTTCTTTAATGTTGGGCAACCGCCAATCTTCATACTCCCCCAAAGTAAGGCTCTCGCACTGGGTTAGGGCTGCTTCCCAGGTCATGCTTGAGGTTCCATCCCGTTGCCACATCAACGCGGTGTTATTTTCGGTGACAGTTTG
>NZ_JAAEQH010000140.1 GCF_024231755.1 Neptuniibacter sp. | reverse complement strand
ATGGTACACCGGTTAGGCGGCCACCGTTTTGTTCACCCAATCTTCGTTCACAGATGATCCTTACTGGTGATTCTCCGTTTTATAACATCCTTGGTTACAAGGTCGTTCAGACCTCCTGTAATTCTGTTTGTGTGCAATCCATTGCGAGTACGGATCCGGAACATCTCGGAAAGGAGGCCCGTTTAACTTCGGTCTCTGAGACTGCTGGAATTCCGTTAAGAGTACCGCTTGACGCTGTCATTGATGTTGGTGATATGTTGCATTTACTTTCTGTTTTTCGATTGACAGGTAATATGCCGTTAGTCACTTCGTTCCTTTATCAGGATTGCTTAGGATACCGACTCAGTGTAGCCATCGCGCTCGATTACGTCCAAGGTCAAATGATGTATCTTTTTGAGCCTAAGACGCTTAGCGAAGGCCCTGTCAAGAAAACAATGGATGTTGATCTGCCCACTGGAACCTTCTATTGCTATCGAACGCTGTTTTTCAGAGAGCGTTATTCT
>NZ_JAAEQH010000139.1 GCF_024231755.1 Neptuniibacter sp. | reverse complement strand
TTGTCTGTACCCAGGCAAGAAACAATCCCCATACCAGTAACAACAACACGACGCATGTGCTTCTCTCTCTTTTTCTAATTTGAGGCGCTTATTTTCCGTGAATTCAGGTCTTTTGGCTACCTGATTTGTGAAAAACTGCGCGGAATATAGAACAAAGGCCCTGAATTCAGAGCCTTAGCTTGATCAGAAAATGTTCTGTAATCAGAAATTTTCGGTAGAAGTGAACAGACCTACACGCAGATCTTTAGCTGTGTAGATTTCACGTCCATCAACAGACATGCTGCCATCAGCGATGCCCATTACCAACTTACGCTCGATTACACGCTTAAGCTGGATGTTATAAGTTACTTTTTTAGCATTCGGCAGTACTTGGCCGAAGAACTTAACTTCGCCAGAACCTAGTGCACGACCGCGACCAGGGTTGCCTTTCCAGCCCAGATAGAAGCCAACCAGCTGCCACATAGCGTCAAGGCCAAGGCAGCCAGGCATTACAGGGTCTTCCTCAAAGTGGCAGCCAAAGAACCACAGGTCTGGGTTGATATCCAGTTCTGCGATAATCTCGCCTTTACCGAATTCACCACCTTCTTCGGTGATTTTTAGAACTCGATCCATCATCAGCATGTTGCCGATAGGCAGGCGTGCATTGCCTGGTCCAAACATCTCGCCGTGACCGCAAGATAGCAGCTCATCGCGATTAAAAGAGGAAGGTCTTGTCATTAGCTTCTTTGTATCCAGGTTCTTATAAGTAAAAATATCGCGCAATTATACCGACTTCGTCGGCTTGAGGCACGATCTGTGTCATATTTATTGGTTAAAAAGATTAAGACTTAGGGTGTAAATAGGTATATGGAGCACGATTTTTGGCATCAGCGTTGGGCGGAAGGGCGTATTGGCTTTCATCAGGAGGATGTTAATCCTTTTCTCAAAAAGCATTGGGCGGAGCTGAAAGTTGCTTCGGATGAGACTGTGTTTGTGCCTTTGTGTGGAAAAAGCCGCGATATGCTCTGGCTGCGAGAGCAGGGGCACCCGGTTGTGGGCGTTGAGCTGAGTGATGCAGCCTGTGAGGCTTTTTTTGCTGAGAATGATGTTGAGCCTGAGCGGAAATCGTTCGGGGGGTATGTCGCAAGAGAAGTTGATGGTATTCGTGTTTTGTGTGGTGATTTCTTTGCGCTTAATTCTGAGCTGATAAGAGAAAGCCGAGCTGTTTTTGATCGTGCTGCGCTGGTTGCGTTGCCTCCGGGAATGCGTAGGGATTATGCAGTGTACTTGCAACAATTGTTGCCAACAGGCAGTAAAGTGCTGTTGGTGACGTTGGAATTTGAAGGTGAGTCAGGTCCGCCGTTCAGTGTTTCTTCCGAGGAAGTGGAGCAGCTGTATGGTGAGCGTTTTTCAATTCGTTGTTTGGAGCGCTTTGAATGTGAAGACCCGCGAGATGCGGGTCGTTCAGAGGTCGTGTGGCTGCTTGAAGATAAAGCAGCGGAATAAACTTTATTGCTGGTGGGCGCTCGGCTTAGCTCTTGCGCTTAACAGCTATATCCGCCAACTGCTTAAGGGTGTCACGGAAGGAGCTTTCTGGCAGAGCGTTTAGGGCCGCAATTGCTTTGTCTGCTTCTTCCTGAGCTTTCTGTTGGGTGTATTCGATTGCGCCGGTTTCTTTAACGATATCCATAATCGGCTGTAGATCGTCCAGACCGCCTTTACGGATCGCCTGACGCACCAGTAGGCGCTGTTCTTCGTTACCTGCACGCATGGCGTGAATCAGTGGCAGTGTTGCTTTACCTTCTGCCAGATCGTCACCCACGTTCTTGCCCATCTCCTCTGCAGTGGAGAGATAATCCATTACATCGTCAATTAGCTGGAATGCAGTGCCTAGGTGCAGGCCGTACAAGCGAAGGCCTTCGCGTTCTTCAGGGCTTGCTTCCGCGAGAATTGCGCCAGCTTCAGTGGCTGCTTCAAACAGCATGGCGGTTTTACCGAGAATGACCTGCATATAGGCTTCTTCGGTAGTGTCTGGGTTTTTGGTGTTAAGTAGCTGAAGTACTTCGCCCTCTGCGATTACGTTAGTCGCATTGGAGATTACTTCCATAATTGTCATGGAACCGATCTCAACCATGATCTGGAAGGCGCGAGAATATAGAAAGTCACCAACCAGAACGCTAGGAGCGTTGCCCCACTTGGCATTTGCAGTGTCTTTGCCGCGACGTAGGTCAGAGTTATCCACAACGTCATCATGTAGCAGTGTTGCGGTGTGAATAAATTCGATGATAGCTGCCAAAGGGATGTGTTTCTCACCCTGATAGCCAGAGGCGTTTGCTGCCAACAATACCAGTAAAGGTCGAATACGTTTTCCGCCGCTTTCAACTATGTAGTGGCCAATCTTCTCAACCAGAGGGACGTTAGAGCCGAGGTGGTTGATGATGTAGTCGTTTACGGCTTCGAACTGAGGTTCAATTGCTGGGTTGAGTTGGTGTGGCTGCATAGTCGTGAATGGTCGCTACAAATAATAGTGATAGCGCGAATGCTAGGGCTCTGCTTATAAACTGTCAATGATTAGGGTTTTAAACGTTGTTTTGGTTGTGCTGTTGTTGGCATTGCTTTATAATCGCGCGCCCTGACTCATCCAATAATGCTCCCTATCATATGGTGTAACCATTAGAAGTAGGCATTTTCCTTAGTAGCTGGATGGGCTGTAAACGGAGAAGAACATGTACGCAGTAATCGTAAGCGGTGGTAAACAGTACCGCGTCCAGGAAGGTGAAACCCTTAAGCTGGAAAAACTGCAGGCAGAAGCTGGCGCAAACGTTGAGTTTGACCGTGTTCTGCTGGTTGGCAACGGCGACGACATCAAAATCGGTGAGCCTGTTGTAGATGGTGCTAAAGTGACAGCTGAAGTTGTTCAGCACGGTCGCGCTAAGAAAGTTGAGATCATCAAATTCAAGCGTCGTAAGCATCACATGAAACGTCAGGGCCACCGTCAGTGGTTTACTGAAGTTAAAATTACTGGCATTTCTGCCTAATATTAACCGAGTTAGGAGTTAGATAGATGGCTCATAAGAAGGCTGGTGGTTCTACTAAGAACGGTCGCGATTCCGAGTCGAAACGACTTGGCGTTAAGCGTTACGGTGGTCAGGCAGTTATTGCTGGAAACATCCTTGTTCGTCAGCGTGGTACTAAGTTCCACGCAGGTGAAAACGTAGGTTGTGGTAAAGACCACACTCTGTTTGCGAAAGCAGACGGCGTTGTTAAATTCGAAGTTAAAGGTCCTCAGAAGCGTCAGTACATCTCTGTAGTTGATGCTTAATTGAAGATTTTATGCTTCTAAAAAGCTCCGCCAAGGCGGAGCTTTTTTGTTTATGATTTACAGGTGATCTGACATTAGGTCCTGATTCAGGGATTTAACGCCAGATTTCCTGCTGGTGACTTTTGGGGAGAGAAAATGAAATTTGTCGATGAAGCGGTTATTACCGTTGAGGCTGGTAAAGGCGGCAATGGTTGCATGAGCTTCCGTCGTGAGAAGTACATCCCTAAAGGTGGCCCTGACGGTGGTGACGGTGGTGATGGTGGTTCGATCTTCTTCGAAGCGGATGAAAACCTAAACACTTTGATTGATTACCGTTTTACGCGTCATTACAAGGCCGATAATGGTAAGGGCGGCATGGGGCGCAACTGTACAGGCCCTAAAGGTGAAGATCTGATCCTAAAAGTGCCGGTAGGTACGACCATTATCGATACCGATACAGATGAGATCCTGGCGGATATGACTGAGATCGGTCAGGTTGAAAAAATTGCCCAGGGTGGTTTTCACGGCCTGGGTAACACTCGTTTTAAAAGCAGTGTAAACCGTGCACCTCGTCAGACAACGAAAGGTTCTATTGGCGAAACTCGTAACGTAAAGCTGGAATTGAAAGTGCTGGCAGATGTGGGTCTGCTTGGTTTGCCAAATGCGGGTAAATCTACTCTGATCCGTGCTGTTTCTGCGGCGAAACCTAAAGTGGCGAACTATCCGTTTACGACACTGGTCCCGAACCTGGGTGTAGTTCGAATCGAACAGTCCCGTAGTTTTGTTATTGCTGATATCCCTGGAATTATTGAAGGTGCAGCGGAAGGTGCTGGATTGGGTATCCGTTTCCTGAAGCATCTGGCGCGTAACCGTATTCTGCTGCATCTGGTTGATATGGCGCCGTGGGATGAGGTAACTCCAGCGGAGGCCGCAGCGGTTGCTGTGGGAGAGTTGGAAAAATTCAGTCCGACTCTGGCTGAGCAGCCGCGTTGGTTGGTGCTGAATAAGTTGGATATGGTGTCTGAAGAGGAGCGTGAAGAGCGCTGTCAGGCTGTGATCGATGCGCTTGAGTGGGATGGTCCTGTTTATCGTGTTTCTGCATTGAGTAAGCAGGGTACGGACGAGATGATGCGTGATATTCAGGCATTTCTGGATCAGCGTCTTGAGGCAATTGAGGAAGATCCTTCTATTCTGGATCAAGAGCAAGCTGTTCGTGAGCAGATCGATACTGAAGCACGTGAGCGCGTTGAGCAGATGCGTGCAGAGATGCGTGCTCGCCGTGAAAATGATGATCTGGATGATGACGACTTTGACGATGATGATTACGATGTTGAAGTTGAATACGTTCGTGAATAGCAACTGATGTGATTGTTGCTGCTACAGACTGTGTTAGGAGTTTTTAGGTGGCTGTAGGTAGGGAGAAGCTCAAGCGCAGTCAGCGCTGGGTAGTGAAAATTGGTAGTGCGCTGCTGACAAATGATGGGCAGGGGTTGGACCTGGAGGCGATCAGTCGTTGGGTTGACCAGATTGCTGCCCTGAAGAAATCTGGTCTGGAAGTGGTATTGGTCTCCTCCGGCTCTGTGGCTGAAGGCATGACCCGTTTGGGCTGGAGTAATCGTCCCCATGAAATATACAAGCTTCAGGCGGCCGCAGCTGTTGGTCAGATGGGCTTGGTTCAGGCTTATGAAACCAACTTTCAGCGCCATGATACTCATACTGCGCAGATCCTTCTGACTCACGAAGATCATTCCAATCGTAAGCGTTACCTGAATGCGCAGGCGACGCTGCGTACTCTTCTAGATATGGGTGTCGTTCCCGTAGTGAATGAGAACGATACGGTAGTTACCAAAGAGATTCGCTTTGGGGATAACGATACTCTGGGGGCGTTGGTGGCTAACCTTGTTCAGGCTGATGCATTGATCCTGCTAACCGACCAGAAAGGTCTTTTTACTGCTGATCCGCGCCATGATCCAAGCGCTACGCTTATCTCTGAAGCTCGCGCGGGCGATGAATCGCTTGATGCAATGGCTGGTGATGGTGGTAAGTTAGGCCGTGGTGGAATGGCGACCAAAGTGCGTGCAGCTAAGCTAGCGGCGCGCTCAGGTGCGGTAACAATGATTGCTAGTGGTCGTGAAGAGGATGTTCTGCTTCGTTTGCGTGATGCTGAGCAGCTGGGAACTCTATTGGTACCAGAAAAAGAGCCAATGGTTGCGCGTAAACAGTGGATTGCGGGTCATTTGCAGGCGCGTGGCACTCTGGTATTGGATGAGGGAGCTGTAAAGGCGCTGCGTGAACGGGGTAAGAGCTTGCTGCCTGCTGGTGTGCGTAGTGTGAGTGGAGATTTCTCCCGTGGTGAGATGGTTATTATCAGTGATGAGTTCGGTCGTATTATAGCGCGCGGACTGGTGAACTATGGCATTGAAGATGCACAGCGAATTATCGGTAAGCCGAGTCGCCAGATTGAATCAATTCTTGGTTTTATGGGTGAAGAGGAGTTAGTGCACAGGGATAATCTGGTGCTGGCTTAATAGGTGTGAAGCTGAGAGTAAATTTCAGATACAAAAAAACCGGCTTAAGCCGGTTTTTTTAATGCATCTAGTTGCTATTAAGCAGCCAGTGCAACGATCTTTTTGCAAAGGCGGCTCTTGATGCGAGCAACTTTGTTCTTGTGGAAGATGCCTTTGTTTACAGAACCATCCAGAATTGGCTGTGCCACTTTGAATGCTTCCTGAGCTGCAGTCTGATCACCAGATGCGATAGCTGCGTCTACTTTTTTGATGTAAGTGCGTACCATGGAACGCAGGCTAGCGTTATGCTGGCGACGTTTCTCTGCCTGGCGAGCGCGTTTACGAGATCCTGCGGAATTTGCCACAGTCCGGCTCCTTAAAATTAGTT
>NZ_JAAEQH010000138.1 GCF_024231755.1 Neptuniibacter sp. | reverse complement strand
CGAACCCAGATATCAGTCTGGATATATTCCACTAGGTGACCCAGATGGATAGGGCCGTTAGCGTAAGGGAGAGCGCTGGTTACAAGAATCTTACGTTTGCTGTCAGTCATGATCTGCCTGAGAACCTGAAATCGATAAAAAATTGAGCGCAAATTCTACGCTTTTTAGGAGATTTTATGAACTATTCTAGAAGGATTGTTTTCAGGAAAATGAGAATAAATTCGAGAGTTTTTCTGAATCCTTGCAGTGGGTACAACAAAGTCGTGGTGGGTTTGTTGCATAAACCCTTCCATACAGGATCTTTCAATTTGAATAGTTTTCATACAGCTGTTTATTTTCTGGACAGGGTTTGTATCGAGAACTAAAAGTATATTGATACCCGAGATAAATGATTCACGGATGACTTGAACCCCGAAGGATTATCCCATGAACTCAATTGTTGCTCTGAATTCGATTGAAAAGCAGGCTGTGATCTGCGAGTTATGCCCTAAAAGCTTGCGTTTAAGCAGTGCGCTTTCTTCGGTTGCTGATATAGAGACAGTTCCAGTAGGTAGCTTGGAGCAGTTATTGCCTGTGCTGGAAAAAACAGATGCCAGTGTTCTGATTTTCCCTTTGGGGGAAAACCCAACCCAATCACTGGATCTGTTGCAAACTGTTGTGGATAAGCACCCAGGACTGGTGCGTATTGTTGTTTCCGGTCCGTTGACTCCATTCCAGACTGCGCGTGCCTCTGAACTTGCACATCATTCATTATCACTGGATTGTGATCCTGAGGAGCTGATCCGTGATATCTACAACAGTCTTCATATTACCAGCCTGATAAATAAACCTGCTGCGAGGGATTACATTACCTCATTAAAGACTTTGCCGGTGATGCCTGAGGTATATGAGAAACTAAATGCTGCTTTAAATTCGGAACGTTCCAACGCTCGTGAGATAGCAAAAGTGTTGGAGCAGGACCCAGTAATGACGGCCAAAATTATGCAGTTGGTTAATTCTGCATATTTCGGCTTAAGTCGTGAGATAAATCGAATTCAGGAAGCGGTGACTGTGCTGGGAGTCAGGATGATTCGTGATCTGGTGCTTTCGGCTCATCTCTTTGATTCCTATCCCCAGACGGATGATTGGAAGAGTTTCTCTTTCTCACAGATTCACCAACGTAGTATGACTGTGGCCCGTGCAGCTCAACATATTGCCCGTTCAGTAAAAGCTGATCGTCACATTCAAGCTCAGGCATTTCTGGCCGGATTACTACATGACTTCGGTACTTTGGTTCTGGCTAGCCATAATCCGGAGGAATATCACAAGATCCTGACCAAGGCAGGTGTGATGGAACAGCCAGTCTATGCAATTGAGAAGCTCGAGCTGGGGGTAACCCATGCTGAGGCAGGTGCCTATCTATTAGCGTTATGGAATCTGCCACCTCGAGTAATAGAGGCGGTGTTGCTTCACCATTTCCCTAAAGCTAGTCCTTCAGATGGCTTTACGCCATTAACAGCGGTACATGTAGCGGATGCTTTATTGCCTGCTGCTACTAGTGTTGTTGGCTGTGATATTTCCAGTCGTTTGAGTATGCCGTATATCGAACAGATCGGAATGGAGAAAGAGCTGGATCGGTGGGAACTTGTTACTGCTGAATATCAGCCCCACGTAAGCGCTGTTTAGACCTCTTTATAGCTCTTATACATTCGGTTATGACTGCGGTATTGAGGGCGGGTAGTTTTTCCTAAGCAGCCATTCTTGTTAGAATGCGCTGCTTTTGAAAGTGCTCCCGCTTACAATCACTCAATACCGAGGCATGAATGTCCATCTCTGTTGTCGAACCCGATAAGTACGAATCTCTATTAGCAGCCAAAAAGACTGCAACAGCGGAACAGTTCTCCTGTTTTGATCTTCCTGAGATCGAGGTTTATGAGTCTCCTCGTAGCCATTATCGAATGCGTTGTGAGTTTCGGGTATGGCACGAAGATGAAGATCTATATTACGTGATGTTCGAAAAAGGCAACAAGCATGCCCGTATTCGCATCGACAATTGCCCGATGGTCTCTGAGCGTATTCACGATGTGATGTTCAAGCTTCTCGAAGAGATCCGTCCGAGCGAAGTGTTACGACGTAAGCTTTTCCAGGTGGATTTCCTCAGTACATTAAGTGGTGAACTGCTGGTTACTCTGCTTTACCACCGTCCGATAGACGAAAGCTGGGCGGAAGAAGCCAAAAAGTTGAAAGAGAAATTTAATATTCAGCTTATTGGCCGCTCCCGCAAGAATAAAATTCTGTTGGACCAGGACTTTGTTATTGAGAAGCTGGATATCAATAGTCGTGAATTCATCTACAAACAGGTAGAGAATAGCTTTAGCCAGCCTAATGCAGAAGTTTGCCGTCATATGATCAACTGGGCTCTGGATGCTACCCAAGGGGCTGGTGGCGATATGGTAGAGCTGTATTGCGGCAATGGTAACTTTACACTTCCACTGGCACAGAACTTTGGCCGTGTAGTCGCCACTGAAATTTCCAAAACATCGGTTAGGGCAGCGCGATTCAACATTGAAGAGAACAATATCGATAATGTTGATGTAGTACGTATCAGCTCAGAAGAGTTTTCTCAGGTGCTCAGTGGAGCAGTTGAGAAGCGCCGGACTAAAGATCTGGGTTTGGAAGCTTGCGATTTTACGACTGTATTAGTTGATCCGCCGCGTTCAGGTCTGGATGACGACACAGTAAAACAGGTGCAGGAGTACG
This sequence comes from Neptuniibacter sp., assembly GCF_024231755.1. Classification (GTDB taxonomy): domain Bacteria; phylum Pseudomonadota; class Gammaproteobacteria; order Pseudomonadales; family Balneatricaceae; genus Neptuniibacter. The sequence goes on along the minus strand of NZ_JAAEQH010000138.1, from coordinate 15,785 downwards.
ATAATATTCTGTATATCTCCTGTAACCCTGAGACTCTGAAGGAAAACTTGGAAGTTATCACAGAGACCCATGAACTGCAGCGTTTCGCTATTTTTGATCAGTTCCCTTATACCGAACACTTGGAGTGTGGCGTTTTCCTTAGCCGCAAGTATTAATATTTAATACTTTTCTGAAAAAGAGCCGGTTTTGTACCGGCTTTTTTTATATTTGCAGCATATTCTCAAATTGATAGCTGGGCTGTTAATCTAAGGGCCTGAAACGGAGTGAGTTATGAAAGAGCTGCTTAAGATACAGGGATTCATCGCATTTATTAGCGTCGCGTTTATAAATGCTTTTGTAGATCTTGGCCACAAGATCATTATTCAGAACACTTTATTTAAAGCCTACGATGGTGATACTCAGATTATTCTGACCGCTGTTGTTAATGGTTTGATTCTGTTACCTTTTATTCTCCTGTTTACACCTTCCGGTTTTCTCTCCGACAAATACCCCAAGAATAATGTGATGCGCTATACCGCTTGGGGGGCGGTGGGGATCACTCTGCTGATCACTCTGTGTTACTACCTGGGCCTGTTTATTCCTGCTTTTGCCTTAACTTTTGTTTTGGCAGTGCAAAGCGCTTTCTACTCACCCGCAAAATACGGTTATATCAAAGAACTGGTGGGCACAAACAACCTTAGCGAGGGTAACGGCTGGATTCAGGCGGTGACGATGATCGCTATCCTTTCCGGTATCGTTGTTTTCTCTCTTCTGTTTGAGATACGCCTTGATGGCGCAACCCATATGACTCCTGAGGAGAGTCTGCAGCGTAATGCTCCGCTGGGTTGGTTGTTGGTGGCTGGCTCATTGTTTGAGCTATTTATGGCTTACCGTTTGCCAAAACTTCAGGAAGTGGATCACGAAGCGAAGTTTGATAAGCCTGCTTATGTCACCGGTAAAACACTGAGACGTAATCTAGCCCTGTTACGTGGTAAACGCCCGATCTGGTTATCAATTATTGGTCTTTCCCTGTTCTGGTCTATCAGCCAGGTGATGTTGGCAGTATTTCCCGCCTTCGCTGAAGAGCATCTTGATCAGCACAACACTTTTGTTATTCAAGGAGTGATGGCCTTAGCCGGCATCGGCATCATGATTGGTTCCATGTTGGCGGGGCGCTTCTCGAAACACTATATCAACGTAGGCCTGATCCCAGTTGGTGCGGTCGGTGTTTCTGTTGGTTTGATCCTATTGCCGCAAATGGACTCTATGCTACTGCAGTCACTGGTGTTTATGACCATCGGCCTGTTTGGTGCATTGATGTGTGTTCCGCTGAATGCATTGATTCAGTTTCATGCTTCCGAGAGCGAGATGGGACGTGTACTGGCAGGTAATAACTTTATCCAGAACCTGATGATGCTTAGCTTCCTGGCGCTTACCGTTATATTTGCCTGGGTAAGTATTGATGGTCTCTGGTTACTGACTATGCTCGCAGTAATCGGTGTCGGTAGCGCTATTTTTGCCATTGTGACTTTGCCACAAGCCTTTATCCGATTGCTGGTGATGGTGCTGTTCCGTCGTAAATATAATCTTCAGGTGCTGGGTTTTGAGAACCTGCCCGAAGCAGGTAAAGGCACCCTGTTACTGGGTAACCATATCAGTTGGCTGGACTGGGCAATGATCCAGATGGCTTGCCCACGCCATATCCACTTTGTGATGGAGCGCAGTATCTACGAACGTTGGTATTTGCGCTGGTTCCTGGATATTTTCAAAGTAATCCCAATTTCAAAAGGTAATAGCCGTCAGGCGCTGGAGAAGGTGCGTGACCTGATCAGTAACGGTGAAGTGGTATGTCTTTTCCCTGAAGGGGCGATTAGCCATATTGGTCAGTTAGGCGAATTTAAGCGGGGTTTTGAAAAAGCCTGTGAAGGTGCAGAGGGTGTTATTGTTCCTTTCTATCTGCGCGGTTTGTGGGGCAGTCGTTTCTCCCGTTCTACCGATAAGATGAAGAGCATCCGTCGTAGTGGCGGTAAACGTGATGTGATTCTCGCTTTTGGTCAGCCTTTACCTGTTAACAGCACTGCTGCAGAGGTGAAGAAGATGGTCTTTGAGCTGTCGATCAGAGCTTGGGATCAACATACACAGACCCTGGAAACCATCCCGAATGCTTTTGTTCGAAGTATGAAAAATGGCAGTTCTGGTTTTGCTGTTGCAGACGTAGATGGTGGTCCACTAAGCCAACGAAAACTGCTCACGGCCTGTGCCATGTTCCGCAAAGTGATTGTGGATACGGAAGGTCAGAATATCGGTTTGTTGGTACCGACTTCTAGTGCAGGGGCTATTGCCAACATATCTTCACTGATGGCAGGTAAAACCGTTGTAAATATGAATTTTACTGCACCTTCTGATTCCGTGGCTTCAGCGCTGGAGCAAGCAGAGGTGAAAACCATTGTTACAGCTCACCGCTTTGTTAAGAAGCTGAAGGCCCGTGGTATTGATCCGGAGATATGGTTTGGCGGCCGAGATGTGTTGTACATGGAAGATATTAAAGCGAGCTTCAGTAAGTGGCAGGCTCTGACTACGCTGGCCGCTGTATCCATTTTGCCTACCTCGATTCTGCAACACTGGTTATGTGAGCGGAACTCGCTGGAAGATACAGCCGCTATTTTGTTCTCTTCTGGTAGTGAGGGGGCACCTAAAGGTGTGATGTTGAGCCAGCGTAACATTATGGCGAATCTACGCCAGACCGCAGACGTGCTGAATGTTCGTGGTGATGATTGCATTATGGCAACCCTACCGCTATTCCATGCCTTTGGGCTGACAGTAACCTGCTTTATGCCACTGATCGAAGATATGCCCGTGGTGTGTCATCCCGATCCAACGGATGCTGCGAAAATTGGTAAAGGCGTGGCCCGTTATAAAGCGACTCTGATGTGTGCTACTTCAACCTTTATGCGTCTGTATGCGAAAAATAAACGAGTTCATCCTTTGATGTTTTCTTCACTACGCGCCGTTGTCGCGGGGGCTGAGAAGCTTGATCCAAATGTGCGCGACAGCTTTGAGCGTAAATTTCATGTGCCGGTGGTTGAGGGCTACGGTTCTACCGAGACAACGCCGGTGGCGAGTACAAATCTACCGGATTCTTTGGATACCGATTGGTGGACGGTACAGGTAGGCAATAAACCGGGTACGGTTGGATTGGCACTACCGGGATCGACTTTCCGAATTGTTGATCCGGATACACTGGAGGAGTTACCGGTAGGTGAAGATGGACTGATCCTGATTGGTGGCACTCAGATTATGAAGGGGTATCTGAATAATCCTGATAAAACAGCGGATGTGGTTGTCGAGCTGGATGGTTTACGTTGGTACAAGAGCGGGGATAAAGGACATCTGGATGAGGATGGATTCCTTACTATCGTTGATCGCTACAGTCGATTTGCCAAACTGGGTGGTGAGATGATTAGTCTAACCAGTGTAGAAGGTAAGGTGCGTGAGATCCTGCAACAACCAGAACTGCCTCTGGTAGCCGTTAACCTACCTGATGAGAAAAAAGGGGAGAAGGTTATTCTGTTGTTAGAGACTGAAAGTGATACTGGCGAAATCCGCCAAGGCCTGATAAGCGGGGGTATGCCTGCGCTTATGGTGCCTTCTGAGATCTTTGCTGTGGAATCGGTGCCGCTATTAGGTAGTGGTAAAACAGACTTTTGTACTGCGAAAAATCTGGCGTTGTCACTTATAGCTTGATTACAGTTCCTGAATGTAAAAGGGTTTACCTAAATAGTAACCTTGACCAAGCCTGCAATTGAGGCCGCTGAGTAGACATTGCTGCTCTGCGGTTTCAATCCCTTCGGCGATTACCTCCACGCCAAAAGCATTCGACATCGCAATTATGGCCCGTACAAGCGCCATATCTGAAGTGTCGTAGTTGATATCCTGAATGAAGCAGCGGTCGATCTTTAGGACATCGACCGGGATCTGTTTCAGATATGAAAGCGATGAGTAACCAGTGCCAAAGTCATCAATGGCGATACGGAAGCCCTGCTGACGGGCTTCATTAAGCCAGTCAACGGTCTCTTTGGAATCTGAAAGTAAAACACCCTCAGTAATCTCCAGCATGATGTTTTCTGGTGAAAGAGAATGCTTTTCGAGAGATAGCAGAAGCCAATCAATGCTAAGCAGTTTAGGTATCTGGTAGGTTGATAGATTTACGGACAGATATGTATTGTCCTGTTCTCTGTCGCGGATAAGCTGCTCGAATCCGACCAGTGCTTTGTGGAAAACTACTTCGAACAGTTCTTCGATCAGACCAAACTCTTCAGCATGTTTGATAAAGACTTCCGGACTTGTCTCTTTGCCCGTTGTACGTTTCCAGCGTGCCAGTGCTTCATAGCCGGTGATAGTATTGCTGCCTAAAGCGACGATGGGCTGGAAGGCAACGTCCATTTTTTTCTCATCAATCGCTTTTCGCAATTCCAACTCAATCGTTCGTGAAGAACGAATCTCCTGGGACATCTGTTGGTTGTAGAAGTGAAATTGTCCTCGCCCGGATTCTTTCGCTTTGTACATGGCGAGGTCGGCGTGACTCAGCAGAGTATCGATATCGTGACCATCAAAAGGAGCTACAGCAATCCCGATACTAATACCTGTATGTATTTCATGCTTATCGACCTGAAGAGGGCGGTTGAAGGCGCTGATTAGCTTTTCGGCCAGCTTGTTGAGAAAACTGATATCTTCCAGATTTGGGATGACAATTATGAATTCATCACCGCCCAGACGGGCGACAATGTCAGATTCGCGGAGTGAGCTCTTAAGAATGATGGCAACTTTTTTCAAGAGGCCATCACCTATTGCATGGCCCAAGGTATCGTTGATCCTTTTGAAGTGATCCAAGTCGAGAAAGCAAACTGCGCATTGTTTCTTCTCGCGCTTATTTTTCACCAGGACCTGCTTAAGTAGTTCATGTAGCAGAGACCGGTTTGGTAGGCCCGTTAGCTGATCATAATTAGCTCTGTACTCAATCTCTTGTTCTGCTTCTTTGCGTTGGGTGATATCGCTAAAAATGGCCAAATACTCTTCGACAAAACCGTTATCATTTTTCAGGGCTACAATGGTCTGCCATTGCACATAGAGTTCACCATTTTTCTTCCGGTTCCAGATCTCTCCCTGCCATTGACCTTCGACATCCAGTTTCTCGTACAGCGAGTTATAGAAATCAGCATCATGTTTACCTGAGCTGAGGATCGATGCCTTTTCTCCGATGATATCCTTCTCGTAATAACCAGTAATAGTTGAGAAGGCGGGATTGATCATTTTCACCCTAGCATTGCTGTCAGTGAGAATAATTCCTTCCTTTGCGGAGTTAAAAACCACCTCGGCTTTTAGCATCTTCTCCTGAGCTTCTTTTCGCTCAGTAATATCCCTGGCGTAGCCTACCGTACCAATCACATCACCATTCAGTTCTACCGGTGCTTTATGTGTTTCAACCCAGTGCCTTAAACCCTCTGTTTCAACCATCTCTTCGGTATTCAGTATTTCCTTGTGAATAATTGCTTTGAGGTCGTCATGACGGTACTTGTTCGCCAGGTCAGTAGGCCAGATATCAAAATCAGTTTTTCCCTCCAAGGCTAAAGGGGATTCTGCACCACAGGCGTCGGAGAACGGTTTGTTTACCGCAAGAAACTGGCCGTCATTATTTTTAAGCCAGACCATAAAAGGGAAGTTATCCAACAGCGAACGCATTTGTTGGTTTGATTCCGCAATATGCAGCTCATCAGCTCTGCTCTGGGTTCTATCTTCAATACAAGCAATATTCACAAGACCGTCGTCGGTCATCGTTTTAGTTAGCGTTAGCCGGCAATGGACCGGATGGCCTGCTTTATGGCGATAGCGTTTATCCAACACAAAGTGATCAATTTCACCGCTGTTCAGCTGCTGGATCTGCTCTTTTCCTAAGTTCTTATCTTCAAGCCAGGTTATATCCAGATACGTTTTACTCAGTAGCTCTTCTTCGCTGTAGCCTAAGATTTCGCAGAAACGTTCATTTACACGGACAAACATGCCTTGTTCATTGATGTTGGCAATACCAAGGCCTGCATAGGAAAAGTTTGCTCTGAACAGTGCTTCACTTCGCGACAGCTGTTCCTGTGCCTGTCTGATCTGGCTGATATCCCTGACTACTTCTAGCATGCGAATGGTATTACCATGATTATTTTTAATAGGTGATAGGGACACGCGTGCCCAGAAGAGAGATCCGTCACTACGTTCATAACGAAAATTGCCATCCCAGGAATATAGGCCAGCCAAGGCAGCGCTGAACTGCTCTGGAGGTTGAAAATTATTACTGTAGTTTCGGGGGTGATCTATCAACCGATCAATCGAAAAACCAGTGAGTCGGGCAAAGTGCTTATTGGCATAGAGTTGTTTACCATCCAAAGAGTAGATTACGATACCTACAGGGCTCTGATTAAGCGCCTGTTCCAGTTCCCGCAAGCGCTCTTTCTCTTTATTGTTTGCCTTTTCTAACTCCTCCAGATGAGTTGACATACTATTGAATGCTGCAACAGTCGTAGCCAGTTCATCGCTGCCGGTGACAGGAATAGTTGTGCCTAACTTACCTTGTTTTAACTTGCTTGTTGCTTGAGTCAGTTGTTTAAGCTGTTTAGTTAGATACATACCAAGCAGAAAAGAGAATGCAGCAACCAGCAAAACCTCTAGAGCAGCAAGTGTGGTAATTTCTCCTATGGCATTGTAGAAAAACTGACCCATATAGCTGTGATCTATTCCAAACTGTATAAAACCAAAATTTTGTTCGGAATAGGTTACTGGTAGCTCTTTATGGATGTTGGAACTATCTGCATGAAATAGTTCGATTGCTGTCCTGTTTTCGAGTGCCCAGTGCTCTACTAGAACCTGGCGATTGTTATCTAGAAAGCGAATATATGACAGTTCGCCGGTATCCAGGATGTTTTCAGCAAGGCTTTCCAGAGCAGCGAGGTCATAGGCGATGATGGCATCTTGGCTGGAAGCAGTGAGTAGAGTTTCAGTAAGTCTGATTTTACGTTCGGATTCAGAGTGGTTTGATTCTGAAAGTAGAGCAAAAACTTTGATGACAAGAATGGAGAGTAGGACCATTTCGATCAGTGCAACACCTATGATCGTTTTAGTTCTGAACTTCATCTTCCACCAACTTGAGAGACCTGTTGTAACTGATCTGAAGTCTAGCTCTCTTTTGTTGCTTACGTATTGATAAAACTCAATAACTTATATTTTATTGAGTGCCGATTCAATTTTTTATGGTCGTTTTGATCTTTCGATTTCTTGGGTAGAGAGATGGACAGTTTAGGAAACAAGCTGCATAATTCCTACAAAAATAGTCGGATATTATTCGGTTAAATAACAATATAAATGGAGCGGCAAGTTGTCATCTATCGAAACAGTTATTTCTGATGCTCTTGGTCAGTATCAGGACCCGGTATTGGGAATGGATCTGGTATCAGCGGATCTTGTTAAAAACATTGCAGCTGAAAATGGCCGTTGTTCCTTATCATTAGAAATGCCTTATCCAACCAAGGGCGTGGCAGAGCAGATCAAATCAGACTTAAAGACAGTTCTAACTGCTCTTGATGGTATTGAAAGTGTAGAGGTTTCTCTGAGCCACAAGATTGCATCTTCTCAGGGGCAGAACAATCTGCCAACCATGACGGGCGTTAAGAATGTAATCGCAGTTGCTTCGGGTAAAGGTGGTGTTGGTAAATCAACTACAACTGCCAATCTGGCGCTGGCTATGGCTGCAGAAGGTGCCCGTGTAGGGATTCTTGATGCGGATATCTATGGACCAAGCCAAGGGATGATGCTGGGTGTTGCTGAAGGTGTTCGTCCGCAGCCTTACGATGAGAAGCACTTTCTGCCTATTGAAGCCCATGGTATTCAGTCAATCTCGATGAGTTACCTGATCGAAGAAGATACCGCTATGGTATGGCGTGGCCCAATGGCAGCAGGCGCTTTGCAGCAGTTGCTGACGCAGACTTATTGGCAGGATCTGGATTATCTGTTTATCGATATGCCGCCGGGCACAGGTGATATACAACTCACATTGTCGCAGAAAGTACCGGTTGCGGGTGCGGTGATTGTTACTACCCCGCAGGATATTGCTCTGCTAGATGCTAAAAAAGGTATAGAGATGTTCCGCAAAGTGGATATTCCTGTACTAGGTGTTGTGGAAAATATGAGTACACACACTTGCAGTAATTGTGGTCACACTGAACCGGTTTTCGGCGCAGGTGGCGGTGAAAGTATTGCTGAGCGATATGAAACAGAACTTCTGGGACAGTTACCTTTGGCGCTGTCTATCCGAGAACAAGTGGATTCTGGTAAGCCGACGGTAGTGGCTGACCCCGAGAGTGCCCACGCGCAGAGTTATATAAAAATCGCTCGTAGATTGGCCGGCGTTCTAGCAGAGAAAAATGCCAAACCTGCTTCAGTGATCCCTAACATTATTGTTGAGGATGACTGATTACCCCCATTTATTGGAAAGGGATGGTAGATTGGGTTGTCTGAAAATTGATCAATGTCAACGGAGTGTAACATCCGAGTTAGATAATCAGTTTTGTCGTCTATACTTAATAGTTCACACAGTTTGAAACTCAATTGCTAATAACAATAAATAGAGGGATGTAGGATGGACTACAGAGCAACTGCGAATATAAAAATGATGAAAACTAAAACTCCAACTCCATCTCGTAGTGAGATGGCACGCGAGTTAAGACGTCAGGCTGATACGCTACGCGACAAAGGGAAATCGGCAGCTGAGTTCTGGCTAGCAGAGCAGTACGAGAAAACAGCTAACCTTCTGAACTGATTTTTTATCCCCTTCATGTCTGATCTAACGGCTCCTTCGGGGGCCGTTTTTCATGCTTCTGCGACTCCTTAAAGTATCAACCTGATGCTGATTCATTTTTGTCTCTTTGAGAATAAAAATGGTACAATCCGCGGTCAAATTTTATTGAGCAGGTGGAACAAGCCAAGATGGGCATTAAAGCAGATCGCTGGATTCGCCGTATGGCGCAAGAGCACGATATGATTTCTCCATTCGAGCCGGGTCAGGTTCGTGAGGTGGATGGTTCGCGCATCGTCTCTTATGGTACTTCCAGTTATGGTTATGATGTTCGCTGTGCCAATGAATTTAAGATTTTTACCAATATCAACTCTTCTGTCGTTGATCCAAAGGATTTCGATGAGGGTAGTTTTGTTGATGTTGAATCCGATGTTTGTATCATCCCGCCAAACTCCTTTGCTTTGGCACGTACGGTTGAATATTTCAAAATACCGCGAGATGTGCTGACAATCTGTTTGGGTAAAAGTACTTATGCACGTTGTGGCATTATCGTAAACGTGACACCGCTTGAACCCGAGTGGGAAGGCCACGTGACACTTGAATTTTCCAACACAACACCTCTACCAGCCAAAATTTATGCTAACGAAGGTGTTGCTCAGATGTTGTTCCTTCAGGGTGATGAGGTTTGTGAAACCTCTTATAAAGACCGTGACGGAAAATATCAGGGACAGACTGGCGTCGTCGTTCCACGTACCTGATCTTTTGCTTATACCATTTTGATGATTTTAGACCGTAAACAGATAAGTACCTTCTGGGAACAGTTGCAGGAAACCATTCAGCAACTGCTGGAGAGTCGTAGTGATGACCGTTTCGAGGCAGAGCCTCTGCTGAAACAGTATCGCGAGCATCTGCAGAAAATAGATTCCAACCTAACTTTCCATTTCCAGAGTGATGCTGATACGGAAGGTTCTGTTGAGATGGTGTTCGGTTGTGATGGTTTCCCGGAATCCATTCATTCTGTATTGAGCTTAATTGGTGCAGCTCCTGAGCTGACTGGCATTGAGTTCAAAGCATTTAACAACCGGTATGATCCGGTCCCACTATCCGTGAATATCGGCGAAGAGTATTGTGAGATTGGTGATTTCTGGTGCCGTATGGTGCAAGTAAATAAGCGCCTACATCTTGAAGTGTATATGCAGGACGCTCCGAAAGTTCTGGATATGGACCCGCGTACTGAAGCAGTGATGATCTATCTGGATGCCCTGATTGGTGAATATGAGATCATGACCAAGGTGTGGGCATTAGATTGGTTTGAGTTGCCTGTATCGCCTGAAGATCACGGCTTGGTTAAGCTGACTGATTTGCGTGAAGCGTTTGACGAGATTAAAACTGAAATAGAACCGATAGGTTTAACTCTGCATTAAGAGTTAGATGCTGAATAATGTAAAAGGCCTGCTATATTGCAGGCCTTTTCACTGTTAGGCACTAGCTACGACACTAGTTCCCTTAGTTTTTAGGTTAGTTATCTGACAGGATGTAGATACTGCCTTCTTCCTCATCCGTTTGGCTTTCACCGCCTTTATCCCAAATAAACATTTTTTTCCCCTTCCTGGTGTTTTTTGGTTGCTTCCTTACTAAGAATCGACCATTGTCTAGGTATCCTTAGTATTTTCTTTAGATAACAGGATTCAGACTAGTAGATGAGTGGATTATTAACAACCTTACTTGAGGACGTACGTGTCGAGTACATTGCTCGGATGCAGTCTAATGGTTGTTCAGAACCTTATCTGACAGCTGAGCGCCTAGTGCACGAAAAGCTCTTTCTAGAGACTGATCAACTGGCTGAAATAATTCAGCAGGATCCCTCCCTCCTGGCCGCACGTGCTGGTGAGTTGATTATGAACCGTCAGGAGAGTGAAAACCCCTCTGTTGGTGTAATCATCTGTAGCAATATACTGGCGGCTGCTTTGGAAGGCTTGCTTGCTGTTGCCGTAGAACGAGAATGGTTAGAAGTCGATGATGAAGGAAATGTTATTGTTGATGATGAAGAGCTGAGCCAGGATAGTCAGTACCCTATTGAAGTGGATTACAGCAGCTCAGAAGTTGCGAAAAGGAATATCACTCTCGGTGGCGTTAGTGAGTTATCACAGATATTTTCCGCAGCTGAGTCAGCCTTCTTGGATCTGCTAAATGAGCAAAATGCTCAACGTGATGCTTACCAGTTAGCTCTGGATATCTCTTCAGATTATTCTGTATTTGCGCCTGAAGATATTGCTCCACTGATTACTGAAAACCCGCTTCTTCTTGGTTTACGCCCTGAAGATCTGATCGATGATGATCTGTTTGAGGGGGATCCGCCAGCAGGGCTTATTATCAGTGCACATCTTACCCGAATGATGCTGCATCAGATGCTTGAGCTAGGTGTTGAGCATGGGGCATTAGTTCTCGATAGCAGTGGTCATATTGTTGTGCCTGATGAGCCCGAAGACCCTCCCATTATCCATTAAGACGTCAGTTTATTTCATTGTTTATTGCAAGTGATGACTTTTAATTAAGTCCTCAAAGGCGGTGTTCATAAACTCGTCAATCTTATTGTAAGCACTCGCATAAAACAGACGCTCTAGTAATTTGTATGGTTCTTATGAGAAATATCAAAGTTTAGGGGAATAATCTGTACCTGCGCTTTTATGCAGTTTACATTTAAGAGCATTGAAAGTAGGCTGAGCTCATCAATAACCCTTTAATTATTAAGGAGTTACCTGACTTGAAAGGTGGGTTATTTGCTTTAGGGCAATCAATGCTGGGCAGTTTACGGGATCTGGCTCCTATAGTTCTTGTGATCGCTTTTTTTCAGATTGTTGTTCTGCAGCAATCTGTGCCTGATTTCTTCGGTATTGTTACCGGTCTCCTTTGCGTTGTAGCGGGTCTGACTTTCTTTATCTACGGGCTTGAGATGGGGCTGTTTCCTATCGGTGAGAGTATGGCAAATGCTTTCGCTCGCAAGGGTAGTGTTTTCTGGTTGTTAGTTTTTGCATTTTCTCTTGGTTTTGGCACGACGGTCGCGGAACCCGCATTGATTGCGGTGGCGGCGGAAGCTGCGACTGTGGCTGCTACGGGGGGGATGATAGAGACTAGCGATGAGGCTAAAGCAAGTTATGCTTCAGGTCTGCGTTATACGGTAGCCTTTTCTGTAGGTTTAGCCATCGTACTTGGGGTTTTCCGTATTCTTAAGGGTTGGTCAATTCAATATATGATCATTGCGGGTTATATCCTCGTGGTGATTATGACTATGTTTGCTCCGCGAGAGATTATCGGCATTGCGTATGATTCTGGTGGTGTTACGACTTCAACGATTACGGTTCCGCTGGTGACAGCGTTAGGTGTTGGCTTGGCTTCCTCTATCGAAGGCCGTAATCCCATGATTGATGGTTTTGGCCTGATCGCCTTTGCTTCTTTAACGCCCATGATCTTTGTTATGGCTTATGGAATGGTGATCTGATGGAACTATTAAGCCAACTTATTTCGATCACGCTCACTACTATTAAAGATGTCATCCCTATTGCGGCGATTATCTTCGGTTTTCAGTTTCTGGTGATTCGTCGGCCGATACCTAATATTAAGAAAGTACTGATTGGTTTTGCCTATGTAATTCTAGGTTTGGCGCTCTTCCTTTTAGGTTTGGAAAAAGCACTTTTCCCAATTGGACGCTTGATGGCTGAACAGTTAACAAATCCTGAGTTTATCAGTAGCTGGAGTGGTTCGGTGGCAGGCGCTTTGCAGTGGCAGGATTATTTTTGGGTTTATATCTTTGCCTTTGCTATTGGTGCCAGTACGACGATCGCGGAGCCTTCCTTGATTGCAGTGGCTATCAAAGCTAATGAGGTTTCCGGTGGTGCCATCGGGGTTTGGGGGTTACGTATAGCGGTCGCGATAGGTGTGGCAGTTGGTATCTCTCTTGGGACATGGCGTATTGTTACTGGTTACCCGATCCACTGGTTCATCATTGCCGGTTATGTCGTAGTGGTAGTCCAAACTTTCTTTGCCCCCAAACTTATCGTACCGCTAGCCTATGACTCTGGTGGGGTAACCACTTCTACGGTAACAGTTCCTTTAGTCGCTGCTCTTGGATTAGGGCTTGCTGAGACGGTTCCGGGGCGAAGTGCTTTGATTGATGGTTTTGGTTTAATCGCATTTGCCAGTTTGTTTCCTATGATTACGGTAATGGCCTATGCGCAACTTTCTGAATATCGTGCTAAACGTGACTAGCGAGAGCTGGAGAGGCTGATATGCATTTCAAATTGTTGGTGGTTTTTGTAGAAGATTCGAAAACCGATGATGTGATGAAGGCTGCCCGTGATGCGGGAGCCACAGGTGCCACTGTAATTAACAATGCACGTGGAGAAGGGGTGCATAAAACCAAAACATTTTTTGGTTTAACCCTGGAAACTCAACGTGATGTGGTTTTATTTATTGTTGAAGAGCACCTGAGTCGCAAAATACTGGAAACAATATCCCGTGTGGCAGAGTTCGATGAACAGCCGGGAATGGGGATTGCGATTCAGATTGATGTTGAAGATGCTGTTGGGATTTCCCATCAGGTTCGGGAACTGGCCGAAAAGGTTGAGGAAGAGTTATGAGTACAGAGCGTAAGGTAGTGCGCACCCGAGATGTCATGACCGATGAGTTTGATGTGATTGACGGCCTGATGACTGTTGCAGATGCGGTTAAAATCTTTAGAGATAAAGATGCTCGTGTATTGATTATCAACAAACGCCACGATGATGATGAGTACGGCATGATCCTGCTCTCGGATATTGCTAAGAAAGTGGTGGCTAAAGATCGTTCACCAGAACGTGTAAATGTCTATGAGGTGATGGCGAAGCCAGTTATCTCCGTAGATCCGCATATGGATATTAGATACTGCGCACGCCTTTTTGAAAATTTTGGCTTGGCTCATGCACCAGTTATTGAGAATGAGAAAGTATTGGGTATCGTGAGTTACCGCAGCATGGTGTTAAAAGGCCTGCAAGATAACTAAACAAAACCTGCCATTTAGCCCTGCTATCCTGGCCAAGGGCGTGCTGCTAGTTTAAGGAACCTACGAATAAGTCCTTGCTTAAACTGCAGGGACTTGTTCGCGGGTTCCATAAAGAAAGGATGCCTTTATAGTGGCTGAGTTTCATTGCTACCAACAAAAAATAAGTCTTTTTCCTATTTTTTATCACTATTGTTATTAGATAGAATAGGGCTTTATTTTTTGCAGGGTATTAAGGGCTCCTGAATGAATACCAGATTCAATATGGCAACTTTCCGTAATCTTGTTGCTGGCTTACTTTCTGTAGTGATCTCTTCAGCTGTTGTTGCTGAGGAAGTAAACGTTGATCCGTGGGAAGGTTTTAATCGTGCAATGTTTAGTTTTAATGATGGTCTAGACACTTACGCGCTTAAACCCGTAGCCCAAGGTTACAGAGAGGTAATGCCTGATATGGCTGAGGCAGGTGTATCTAACTTCTTTGATAACTTGTCTGATCTGCGCACAATGATCAATAACCTGCTACAGGGAAAAGTTGACTATGCTCTGCAGGATCTTGCCCGTGTGACATTCAACTCAACAATCGGCCTGGCAGGCTTCGTTGATGTTGCGACTCCGATGGGAATTGAAAAACACGATGAAGATTTTGGTCAGACCTTGGGTTATTGGGGAGCAGGTAGCGGTCCATATTTGGTACTCCCTTTCTTAGGCCCTACAACTATTCGTGATGGCATTGGTAGCATTCCTGATTCAATGGTAGATCCTGTTTCCAAATTGGATGATAGCGGCGCTCGTAATGCTTTGTATTTGACACGTATTGTTGATGGTCGTGCTCGACTGCTGGAATCTGAAAAGCTGATTTCAGGTGATAAATATACGTTTATCCGTGATGCTTACCTGCAAAAACGTGAATTCGCGATAGCCGATGGCGTTTTTGAGGATTACGACGATAGTAATTTCTGAGAATAATATTGAGGATAGATTTAAATCTATCCTCATATCTCTTTTCTCTTCATATTTTCATTGCATGTTCAGCCACTAAGTTTTAACGTGGTGCTTCATAGTCCTTTACCGGAAAATAGTCCTTTGCCGAAAACCCATGCGCTAAGTAGCAGGGTTCTGAAGCAGAGCTATGAAACAGAGCTATGAAACAGACCTACCAGACAATTCTGCTTGTTGATCATGTTGCTGAAGCGATCGATTGTATTATCGATACCTGCAATAGTGCGTCGCTACCTCCGGTGAAAATCTCTACAGCATTTAGCTCTGCCTATGCTCACGAACTGTTGGCTGAGAATGAGTTTTCTCTTCTAATAGTCGGGGTAGGTGAAGAGCTGATGTTAGATCAGATACAAGCCTTGGCCGAACAGCATGCGCCTAAGCCTCTGATTGCTATTCTTCCCCCTGAGAGAGACGCATGGGTTCTCAGAGCTTTACGTTTTGGAGCTGCTGATGTCTTTGTTCAGAATACTCTTTGTGAAGAGACCGACGCTTTCGCCCATTCTGTGGCTAAGTTTCTTGCTCAGGCAGAATTGATAGAGAAAAACTTTCATTATCGTGATGAGCTTGAGAAAAGCCTGAGTGAACTGCAGGCTGACCAGCAGGCGGCACTTCAGATCCAGCAGAATATGCTGCCTGACCGGCAGTTCCAGTCAGGAGTGATCAGTGCGCGTTACCTGTTGATCCCATCACTTTACTTAAGTGGCGATTTTATTGATGTAATTGCCATTGATGAACATCGAACGCTGTTTTATCTGGCTGATGTGTCAGGGCATGGAGCTTCGTCGGCTCTGGTCACAGTTCTGCTGAAAAATATGACAAACCGTTTGTTAAGAAATTTTCGGCGTGAATCCAGCTTTGACATCTTGTCACCCATAGACACCTTGTACCGAATAAACACTGAACTGCTGGATACCGAACTTGGTAAACATCTCAGTATTT
>NZ_JAAEQH010000137.1 GCF_024231755.1 Neptuniibacter sp. | reverse complement strand
TCAGCGACACCAATTCTGAATTCGTCAACAGAAACGGGTTGAACATATTGACCATCCGCTGCAACAACTGTCATCTTCAGACCGGGGATGCGAACGTCAAAGAATGTCATCGCAGCACTGTTAATGAAGCGCAGTAATACTTTTTCACCTTTTTTAAATAAACCCTTCCAACCCTCTGCAGGTGTAATACCGTTCATCAGAAAGCTATAGGTATAGCCGGTCACATCAGAGATATCTGTTTGGCTCATACGCATGACATTCCACATCTCACGCTCTTGGAATGTTGCTTCAACACCTTTTTCCTTAATATCGCGCCAGGTATCGTTGAGTGTTCGCTCGTTGAAGTTGTAGTAGTGACTCATCTTCTTGAGCTTGGCATAGACGTCATTTGGATCTTCATCAGTCCAATCCGATAACATAACGACATAATCACGATCATAGGTGTATGGTGGTGGTTCTTTGGGTTCAATTACGATGGCTCCGTAAAGCCCCGTTTGTTCCTGAAACCCTGAATG
>NZ_JAAEQH010000136.1 GCF_024231755.1 Neptuniibacter sp. | reverse complement strand
TGTGTTGGAAACCTGCAGTAAGTTCTTACAAATAACTGCAAAAGCTGTGTATGGATGCATGCAAGCAAACAATGAGTAAGTAGAAATGTTCGAAGCCATCTAGTGATATCACAAAGGCCAGCTTAAGCTACTAAGCTAATTGCTAAAAATGTTAGCATGGTAATCTTAGAAATGGCGGTGCTGGTGTGTGGGCCGGCGGTCCCCTTGGCGTTTAGACGCCCAGATACTTGTTACTACGGGTTCAACGGTTCCATTTGAACGCTCATCTTTTACTTTGGTGGTTAGGTTAGTTATGTCGCCCAACCACGCATGGCCAATAGCGCTGCACATGCGTGGGTCTTAGGCGGAATCGATCACTTCGGCGCAAAACACCGGTGCCTAGTACACTTCGGCGCCAGGGGATATACTTATTTTTGAAGTGCCCCTGGCTGTGCCGTTAGAAACAGATGATCATGGGCAGTGCACAAATCAACGAGCTGCCGTCCTCGCGCTTAATCACTTGATCACTTGAGCACTAATCAAATGGGCTCCCAGTCGACCATCCCAGACTTGAATGAAACCTGGCAACCGAAGGATTGGATGTCCTATGGCTGATAGAACAACTTGTTTCGCATGCGTTATCGAAGAGGTCACTTTGACAGCAGCAGCAGCAGGTGATGCAGTCACGTGGTGCTTGAGGGTAAAACTAATTACAGTTATTGGATGTATACCTATATGTGAAACTTAGTTAGAAGCCAGATTATGATGAATTTAGCACATCAATAAAATGACCTTAAAAATGTCTGGAAAATAACTCCTTACGCATGCAATCGTGCGTATGGCAAAACAACATTATGGAATCAAAAACCTGAAGGTTCAACGATGCTATGTGCCAAGTTTCATTCAAATCAAATCTGAGGTGGTCGACTGGGAGCCCATTTGAGCACATGACATGTGATGACCCTTTGGTGTGTCTTACCGCTCTTCTCTGGCGAT
>NZ_JAAEQH010000135.1 GCF_024231755.1 Neptuniibacter sp. | reverse complement strand
GGAGCGCTAAAACAAGTGCGCCTGTTTCTAGGAAGATCGCTGAGGTGGTAAATGACTAATAAGAAAAATTACAGTTCATTATCAATCGCTATTGCTTTAGCCATGGGGGGGATAATCCCACAGGCCAATGCTGTTGATATGGGTCCGGTGCAGATTGATGGCTTTATCCGTCAACAAATGTCTATGAATCTTGAAGATACAGTAGGCCCAGCAGGACGCATGGATGGTGAGGGTGAGCTATCCATGAACCGTACGACACTACAACTGGAGTGGAGTGCGGATCTACCAAAAGACATTGTATTTAAAGGTGTTGCAAGAAAGAGCTGGGAACAGAGAACCAGCTTTCTGAAAGACCTTGAAGATTTGGGTGGCTTCGGAAATGAAAATGCTCGTGAATACTATGAAGACTCAGAGATTCGTGAAGCGTATCTGGAAATCCCTGTAGGGGATCGTGTTCTGCTGACGTTAGGTAAGCAGCAGGTAGCTTGGGGTGAGACAGACTTCTTCCAAGCGCTGGATATGGTGCATGGCTTTGATTACACATGGCGTTCATTCCTTGAACCTGCCAACGAAGATCTGCGTAAAACTTCAATTATGGCCAATGCCATGATCGATTTCCCAGAAGCGGATGGTCAGCTGCAGGTACTTTACCGTCCAGGTTGGGACAGTGATGGTCAGATCGGTAACAGCTACGACATCGAAGGCGGTCGCTGGTCGAGTTCACCTTATAAAGGTGTCTACTTCCCAGGTGCTACGCCTTACGCATACGATCATGATGATGGTGATCAGGATGATGCAACTTACGGTATGCGCTGGAACGGTCAGTGGGGTGATTACGGTTACTCATTCGCTTACCTGAGAACGCATAACCCAGACCCGGTTATGAATGCGAATCCTGGTTTTGCCAATGTCACCGGTGATTCCTACAGCAATAACTACGCAACTCAGGGTTTCTCATTCGGTGAAGTTATCTTCCCAATGATTGATGTCCTTGGTTTTACCCTGAACGGTTATTCCGAAGCGGGCGACTTCGTTTGGTCTACTGAATTTGCATACATCAAAGATGCTCCGTTTAACGTAGGTGACGCGACAGGTCAGTTCATTCCTGGCGACTGTACAACCGTTCTGGATGGTTTCTGCGGTATTCAGGAAAGTGACGTACTGCGAACTATGTTCCGCATCGACAAAAACCTGGCATTCACTCAGGACCTACTGGGTACCGAAAAGCCGGCGTTCTTCTCTACACAGCTGTTCAACACTTGGTTGCTTGATCATGAAGATGGCATGAAGCTGCTGGTAGGCCAGCCTGAAAACCGTAAAGAACACTCCACGCTGCTGACCTTCATTCTGGCAACAAGCTACATGAACGGCCGTATGACGCCTGAACTGGTGACTGGTTTTGACCTGACTTACGGTGGTGGCTTTGTCGTTCCAAGTGTGACTTACACACACGGCGATCACTGGCGTTTCAAAGTTGAAGCGGATCTGTTCTTCGACGATGGCGCACAGACAGGCTTCGGCGATATGTCTGCACCAGACGCTTCTCTGTTTAGCTGGTTCAAAGGTAATGACCAGTTAGCTGCAACGATAACTTATCAATTCTAAGAACAATAATTGGGTGATGTTATGAATATGAAAAAAACCATGCTTAACAGCCTAGTTGTTTCAGCCTTTGCGCTGACAGCAACCGCTGCGATGGCAGAAGTTAAAGAAGGTACTGTGCTTTCTGCAGCGAATATCGATTCTCTGTATGAAGACACCTTTGAAGGTCACAAGATCAAAGATCTTCTGACGGAAAAGATGGAATGGCGTATCCGTGAGAACGGACTGGAGATGCCACTGGTTCACTCGAAAAAGATCGAGATGGATGCAAAGTGGATCGAGCGTTCTAAGTCCAATATCGGTGTTGCCAAGCTGAATGAGCAGACTCGTCAGGTAGAAGGTTGGCAGGGTGGTATGCCATTCCCGAATATCGATGAGAAAGATCCAAAAGCCGCTGAGAAGATTGTATGGAACTGGTACTACGGCAACCCTCGTGGTGACGTAATGAACGTACCAAACGTTTCTTACGTAATGATTGATGGCGATTCGGGTATTGAGCGTTCTCAGAACTGGAAGTTCGTACGTTACACCATGAAAGGCCGTATGACAGGTGAGCAGACAGAGGGTGATGGTGGCGAGCTGAGCCGTACCTTGTTCTTCGCTACTGCGCCTCGCGATATTAAAGGTCTGGGTACATACACCATTCGTCACGACAGCGACAAGATGGAAGATGTCTGGGCATATATCCGTGCCGTACGCCGTACTCGTCGTCTGTCCGGTGGTGCTTGGATGGACCCAATCGGTGGTACCGACCAGCTGCAGGATGATATCGAGATCTTTAACGCTAACCCATCTTGGTATGAAGGTTACAAGCTGATCGGTAAGCGTCACATTCTGATCGGTGCGCACGGTAAAAACAGTGCGTGGAAAGTAGGTGCCGCGACTCAGGAAGAAGAGTATCCGGTTATGGATCTGACGAAGCCTCCTTATTGGAACTTCAGCAAAGATAACTACGAGCCACGTGAAGTTTACGTGATCGAAGCGAAGACTCCGGATGTACACCCGTATAGCAAAAAGATCATCTACGTAGACACGCAGTATCCGCGTGTTCATATGGGTGAAGCCTACGATAAGAAAGGTGAATTCTGGAAGATGTTCCAGTTCCACTCTTATCCTGGCACGGGTGACGATGGCTACCGTGATATCCGTACTACTGCAGGTGTGACAATCGACTTTAAACGTAATCACGCCACAGTGTTCTTCCCGGACACTGCTACATGGAGTACGAACACTCAAGGTCTGGACATGGACGACGTCAATTTGGCTGCCTTGCGTAAAGGTGCACGCTAACAGACGTGTTTGATTGAAAACCCCCTTCAATCGGCCAGGGACGGCCACTCTTATAAAAGGTAATTGAGATGAGCATGACAAACTCCCGTGAAGTGGCGAACAGACTTGCACTCGGAGATATCAACGTTAACTACCATGATGTGGGTAGTGGCCGTCCTGTTTTCCTTCTACATGGCTCGGGCGCAGGGGTGAGTGCGTGGGCTAACTGGCGTCTGACTATTCCTGTTTTATCTAAGTTCAGGCGTGTAATTGCTCCGGATCTTGTGGGTTTTGGTTATACCGAGATTCCGGATGATTTTGAATTTGTACATATGCAGAGTTGGGTCGATCAAATAATTGACATGATGGACGCTCTGGATATTCAACAAGCTGACTTTGTTGGCAACTCCTTCGGCGCATCGTTGACCCTGGCTTTGGTGGTGGAGCATCCAGAACGCGTTGGAAAGATGGTTTTGATGGGTAGTGGCGGGCAGCCATTCGAGGTGAGTCCCGAGTTATCTAAGTTATGGGGCTACAAACCATCGCGCGAAGCAATGCGCGAAATATTACAGATTATGGCCTTTGATCAGTCGATCGCCACCGAAGAGCTGGCAGAGATGCGTTATCAGGCAACCTTGCGAGATGGCGCTCAGGCTCTGTTTGAGCGGGTATTCCCAGAGCCGCATCAGCGCTGGGCTGATGCTTTGGTTATCGATGATGAAGCGCTGGCAAAACTAGATCACGAAACATTAATTCTGCATGGGCGAGAAGATCGCGTTGTTCCTGTGCACGTATCTGAAAATCTATTTAAGAAAATTAAGAACTCACAGCTGCACCTGTTTGGTAGCTGTGGGCACTGGACACAAATTGAACAGGCAGAACGCTTTAACCATCTGGTGATGGGCTTTCTGCAAGAGACTCAATAAGAACAAGAAGCCACTTGGCTGAAAATGAGGAACTAAAATGAGTGATTCTCCAGAAATCGCAAATATGTTGGACCTGGGCGATATCCAGGTTAACTACCACGATCAAGGCCAGGGTAAGCCGGTCATCCTGCTACATGGTTCAGGTGCAGGTGTAACTGCATGGGCTAACTGGCGTAATGCTATCCCTATGCTGTCTGAATTCCGTCGTGTATTGGCGCCAGACCTAGTTGGTTTTGGTTATACCGAATCCCCAGCAGATTACGAATATAAGCACCTGGATACCTGGGTGGATCAGATCATCCGCTTTATGGACGCGCTGGATATTGAGAAAGCTGACTTTGTCGGAAACTCCTTCGGTGGCTCTCTTTCCCTACGCCTTGCAGTAGAGCATCCAAAGCGTATTGGTCGCATCGTGCTTATGGGTAGCGGTGGTCAGCCATTTGAGGTTAGTCCTGAGTTGGCAAAACTATGGGGTTATAAGCCTTCAATGGAAGCGATGAAAGAGATTCTGGGCATCATGGCCTTTGATCAATCGATCGCGACCGATGAGCTGGCAGAGATGCGTTACAACGCAACTATGCGTCCAGGATTCCAGGAGCGTTTTGAACGCGTATTCCCACCTCCATATCAGCGTTGGGCTGATGCACAGGTTGTTTCAGATGAAGATCTGGCGAATCTGGACAATGAAGTACTGATTATCCATGGTCGTGATGATCGAGTAGTGCCGGTTCAGATCTCTGAGAACCTGTTCCGTAAGATCAAAAACGCACAGATGCATCTGTTTGGTAACTGCGGTCACTGGACCCAGATTGAACAGACTGCACGCTTTAATTCATTGGTACTGCAGTTCCTGCAGGAAGACTAATTTGAGCTGGAGGGTGAGTGATGCAGCCTGAAATTCAGATAAGTGAAGCCGCAATTGATTACCTTGCGCATATTGGCGAAAAGGAAGGAAACAGTGATCTCCGCGTGGGTGTAAGTAACCCGGGGACTTCGTTATCTCAATGTTTTATCACCTTTAATACGCAACCGCAAAACGGCGATCGCGTACTTGAATACAGTGGCTTCACGCTCACCTATGACGAGCGCCTGTCTCTGTTTATTGATGGTTTGGATGTGCATTACAGCAAGAACCGTATGGGCGGTAAGTTGCGAATAAAAGCACCAAATATCAAGCAGATGCCTGATCTACCAGAAGATGCTGACCTACACCTCAAAGCTTCAGCTGTGCTGGAAGCCTATGTGAATCCTGCCTTGGCAGAGCACCAGGGTGGGGTGGTTGTAGACCGAACTGAAGACAACAAAGTATTCCTGAAATTCGGCGGCAACTGTTTGGGTTGCGGCAATGCGGAAAGAACACTGACAGAGTTCGTTGAGAAGACGCTGAAAGAGCATCTTCCAGAGATCGAAGCGGTCTCAGAAGTAACGATGCATTAATTTTCTTGTGAGTTATATTGAATTTCAATTGATATTCAACTAAAAATAAATGTATCCTGTAATTATTGATTACAACTTAATAATCACAACTTGCAAATCTCGGCATAAAAACAAAAACGAGGATTCATCGATGGCAAAGTCTTACAAGAACGCGCGCGTCGCAAACGATAAAAACACTAAGAAACAGTATCAGCCTTACATGGAAGCGGAGTGGGGCTTTGTAAACCACTGGTACCCAGCTGCGTTCAGCGACGAGCTGCCAGAAGGTGAAATTAAAGGGATTCAGATTGCAGGTATTCCAATCGTACTGCGTCGTTCTAAAGGTAAGGTTTACGCACTGCTAGACCAGTGTCTGCACCGCGGGGTTCGTTTCTCTGCTAAGCCAATGTGTCTGAATGACGACACAATCACCTGCTGGTACCACGGTTTTACCTTCAACCTGGAAGACGGTGAGCTGAGCACAATCGTTGCTGCTCCAGATGACAAACTGATCGGTACTACAGGCATCCAGTCTTTTGCTGTTGAAGAAGTGTCTGGCATGATCTTCGTATTCGTATGCGAAGATGATTGGGATGAAGAGATCCCACCACTGAAGAACGACCTGCCACTGCGATTCCCAGAGAACAACGAACGTTTCCCACACCCATACTGGCCTGATACCCCATCCATTCTGGATGATGATGTTGTGGTTCTGGGTATGCACCGTACGGGTAACGCTAACTGGCGTCTGGCGTGTGAGAACGGCTTCGATGCAGGTCACCTGTTGATCCACCGTGATAACTCAATCGTTCAGGCGAAAGAGTGGGCGGTACCTCTGGGTATCAAACCTCTGGATGATCAGGCAATCGCGATCATCGAAGATGACAACGGTCCGCAGGGCTTCCTGAACCGTTACTTCACTGACTCATATGAGCCAGTACTGGAAAACCCAATTCTGGACATTAAAGCATACGGCCAGAATCCAAAATACTTCCGTACATCTATGTACCTGCCAGGCGTTCTGATGGTTGAGAACTGGCCGGAAGAACACGTAGTTCAGTACGAGTGGTACATCCCTATCACTAACGACACTTACGAGTACTGGGAAGTGCTGGTTAAGAAGTGCTCAACTGAAGAAGAGAAGAAGGCTTTCGAATACCGCTTCGAGAACCTGTACAAGCCAATGTGTCTGGAAGGTTTCAATGACTGTGACCTGATGGCGCGTGATGCTATGCAGAATTTCTACGCAGATGGTTCTGGTTGGGACGATGAGCAGCTGGCAGATATGGATGCCTCTGTAATCGTTTGGCGTAAATGTGCGTCTAACTTCAACCGTGGTATCGCCCAGCCACCTAAAGGTGTTAACGGCGCAACTAAAGGCCAGAGTAAGGACTTTGCTGCTGCAGCTCTGGGTGATTGGCCAGGTATGGATGCTTATGCAACCGGTCGTAAATACGACAAGAGCTAATCAAGCATGAAAGAAGAGGGGGCGGTAACCGCTCCCTCCTTTGCTGAAAAACAAAGCTGAATAACAAAATAATAATAAGGAGGACAGGTCATGTCTTCATCAGAAGCAGTTGCTGTAGAACTAGCAGAATCAAAAGTTACTTTCCGTTTTAAAGACGGTGTTGAATATGAAGCGATCTCCGGTGAGGGTGAAACACTACTGGACGTAGCACGTAACAACGAAGTACCCGTTATCCACCAGTGTCTGACAGGTAGTTGTGCCAGCTGTATCTGTAAAGTTGACGAAGGTGAAGTAGGCATGGATTCGGACCGACTCATGTCACTGCTGCCTAGCGAGCAACGAGAAGGTTTCCGTCTGACCTGTACTGCTTACGCAGAGAGTGACTGTGTAGTTGATCTGGATTATCCAAGTACATTCTCTGAAGACCACGAAGCCAGTCAGAGTGTTATCACTATTACTGAGCTGGAGTGGGTAAACCACAACACAGTACGTATCGAAGCTGAACTGGCTGATGATGCTGAAATGGATCACTTTGAGTCCGGTCAGTATGTACAGTTAAAAGTGCCGGGCACAGAAGAGTGGCGCTCCTACTCAATGTCCAGCACCGAGCGTGAACTACCAGAAGTCACCTTCTATATCCGTGTTCTTGAAGATGGTGTGATGTCTAACTATCTGAGGGATCGTGCTGCTGTTGGTGATGAGCTTGAGATTGATGGTCCATACGGCGTGTTCTATCTGCGTGAAGAGAAAGTGCCGCAGATTATGATTGCTGGTGGTACTGGTCTTGCGCCAATGCTGAGTATGATCGACTCACTGCGTCTTAAAAATTTCCGTCGTAAGCCTGTCATTCTGGCTTTCGGCTGCTCCTTTGAAAAAGATCTATTTGCACAGGATGAATTAGAACTACGTGACACCTGGATGCGTAATCTTGATATCCGTACCTGTGTCTCCCGTCCGGAAGGTGAGTGGGATGGCTATAACTGCCGTGCCCAGTTCTCCATCACTCAGGAAGATATTACTGATCCGGAAACAATCGCATATCTGTGTGGGCCTCCAGCGATGAACGAGGCTGCACGTGAGCATTTGGAATCGCTGGGCGTTAAGGGTGAGAACATCCACGTCGAGCTGTTCGAAACCGTCTAATCGTTAACCATTCAGTGCACTCCATTGTTCTATCCCTAGTGGATGGAGTGTGCTGCGTTGCGTTCTGCCAATAAAAACAATAAGTGAGGTAAGAGGAATGGCTGCAGTAACTAAATTGGCTTATATGGGCTTCAATGTTGTGAACTTTGAAGACTGGCACACGATACTGTTTGATATTTTGGGTCTTGAGCAACGTGCCGATAGCCCGCAGGGCCGTACACAAATTCGCTATGACGAATATCACCACCGTTTCACATTTATAGACAGCGATCAGGACAGCGTTGCCTTTGTCGGTTGGGAAGTGGATAGCATCGACCAATTTAACGAGATGTATGCACACCTGGCTGATCAGGGGATCGGTGTTGAACTGGCTTCTGACGCAGAGAAACAAGACCGTATGGTGCTTGAACTAATGAAGTTCAAAGGCCCTGATAATGTTCCTTACGAGATCTGTTTCTCTCCATTCCATGATAACCAGCCATATACACCAAGCTGCCCACGTTTTGGTGGTTTCAATACGGGTGATCTGGGTCTGGGTCATATTCTTTACTGCCATGAAGATCCAAAAGAAGCAGTGGAGTTCTACCGTAACGCTTTGGGTATGAAGATCTCTGACTACATCCATTGGGATGAAGCCAAAGCGACCTTCATGCACTGTAACCCTCGTCACCACTCTATTGCTGTATGTAATCCATGTTTTGGTACAGGGGCAGGTGAACTCAACCACTTTATGCTGCAGGCGGATGATATCGATGATGTTGGTCGCGCATATGACCGTGTTGAGCAGCTGAATGTACCGCTGATCCTGACGTTGGGTAAACACACCAACGACAAGATGACCTCGTTCTACATGATCACTCCTGCAGGCTTCGCGATTGAATACGGATATGGCGGTGAAGAGATCCATGATTACGACAACTGGGATATTGAACTCTACAACGCTCCAAAAATCTGGGGCCATAACCTAGTCGAATAACCTGTTTGTCAATAAATCGTCTCGCCGAATTAAGATTCTCATCAAGAGGCTTGTACGCTTGGCACCCGCTGGTCGGGTGCATTTTTTTCTTGTCCCGTTTGGGATTTAGGGTGAATTATGAATAAAGAGCAGAGACAGGGCTGTGCCCATCAACTGTTTGCTGCGTTGCGCGAACAAAAAGCGATCTCTCCGCTGACCGATAGCTATCCAGATATGAGTATCGAAGATGCCTATCACATCTCAACTGCACTGTTAGATATGCGCATAGCTGATGGTGAAAAAGTCATAGGCAAAAAGATCGGTATCACATCTGAAGTCGTTCAGAAAATGTTGAATGTTGATCAACCTGACTTTGGTTATCTGACTGACAGAATGGCGTTTAACCAGGGTGAAGAGATGCCGATCAGCAAACAGCTGATCGCGCCAAAAGCAGAAGGTGAAATTGCCTTTGTTTTAAAGGATGACCTTGTTGGTCCAGGTATCACTACTTCCCACGTCATCGCTGCCACAGACTTTGTGGTGCCATGTTTCGAAATTGTCGATTCCCGTATCGAAGATTGGAAGATCAAGATCCAGGACACCGTTGCGGATAACGCATCTTGTGGCCTGTTTGTCCTCGGTGATACCGCCGTAAGTCCACGTGATGTAGATCTTCGTACCTGCGGCATGGTGGTGGAGAAAAACGGCAAAGTGATCTCTACCGGTGCCGGTGCTGCCGCATTAGGTAGCCCTGTAAATGCAGTTGCTTGGTTGGCGAATACCTTGGGTGAGTTTGGTATTCCGCTGAAAGCCGGTGAAGTAATCCTGTCCGGTTCTCTCGTACCACTAGAGCCAGTAGAAGCGGGTGATTTTATGACCGTGAGTATTGGCGGTATTGGTTCAGCTTCCGTGCGTTTCACATAAGGATAAGTTCTATGAGTAAGAAATTAAAAGCGGTCATTATCGGCCCAGGTAACATCGGTACTGACTTGCTGATGAAGATGATGCGCTCAGAATGGGTTGAGCCAGTTTGGATGGTGGGTATCGACCCAGAATCCGAAGGTCTGAAACGCGCACAGGAATTTGGTATCAAAGTTTCCAGCACCGGTGTCGACGGCATGCTGGACAAAGTAATCGAAGATGATATCCGTATCGCTTTCGATGCGACTTCTGCTTATGTACACGCAGAGAACAGCCGCAAGTTGAACGAGCTGGGTGTGATCATGGTCGATCTGACTCCAGCTGCGATTGGTCCATTCTGTGTTCCACCGGTAAACCTGAAACAGCACGCATCTCAGCTAGAGATGAACGTAAACATGGTGACTTGTGGTGGTCAGGCGACTATCCCAATGGTGGCTGCAGTTTCTCAGGTACAGGACGTTGAGTACGGCGAGATCGTAGCCACTGTATCTTCCCGCTCTGTAGGTCCAGGTACACGTCAGAACATCGACGAATTTACCCGTACCACATCAGGCGCTGTTGAAGCGGTGGGCGGTGCAGACAAAGGTAAAGCAATCATCATTATCAACCCGGCTGAGCCTCCGTTGATGATGCGTGACACGATCCACTGCCTAACTAAAACCACACCAGATCAGACTGCGATTACTGAATCCGTTCACAACATGGTGAAAGAGGTTCAGAAATACGTACCGGGTTACAAGCTGGTTAACGGTCCAGTGTTTGATGGCAACAAGGTTTCTGTATTTATGGAAGTGGAAGGTCTGGGTGACTTCCTGCCGAAGTACGCAGGCAACCTGGACATCATGACGGCTGCGGGTCTGCGTACAGCAGAGATGTTTGCTGAAGAAGCGCACAACGGCTCAATCACTCTACCGGCACGATGAGGCTTTGCATTTTGCATTGATACGGCGTTAGCTTGTTTCTTGCGGTGCTCATTAACTTTAGTTAACTCCGCTCCTCATCAACAAGCTGCCTTGTCTCAAAGCAAACTGCTGTGCCTCAAAAAATTAAGGGTAGTAGCAGATGTTTAATGCTTCTACCGACTGTTATATCTGAGGACATAACAATGGATTTGAAGAACAAAAAAGTAAAACTCCACGATATGAGCCTGCGTGATGGTATGCATGCGAAACGTCATCAGCTGTCGCTGGAGCAGATGGTTGCAGTATCAACCGGTCTGGATGATGCGGGTATCCCGCTGATTGAGGTAACCCACGGTGATGGTCTGGGTGGTTCCTCTCTGAACTACGGTTTCCCAGCGCACACCGATGAGGAGTACCTCAACGCAGTTGTGCCAAAGATGAAGAATGCGAAGATCTCTGCCCTGCTACTGCCGGGTATCGGAACCGTTGATCATCTGAAGATGGCAAACGATTGTGGTGTAAGCACAATTCGTGTTGCGACCCACTGTACGGAAGCGGACGTATCTGAACAGCACATCGGTATGGCTGCGAAGATGGAGATGGACACGGTAGGCTTCCTGATGATGGCACACATGGTGTCTGCAGAGAAGATTCTGGAGCAGGCCAAGCTGATGGAGAGCTACGGCGCTAACTGCATCTACTGTACTGACTCTGCCGGTTACATGCTACCAGACGAAGTGACAGAGAAGATCGGCCTGCTGCGTGCAGAACTGAACCCAGCAACTGAGATCGGTTTCCACGGTCACCACAACATGGGTATGGCGATCGCTAACTCTCTGGCTGCAGTTGAAGCCGGTGCTGTACGTATCGATGGCTCCGTTGCAGGTCTGGGTGCGGGCGCTGGTAACACACCTCTGGAAGTCTTCGTTGCGGTTCTTGAGCGTATGCAAGCAAACCACGGCATCGATCTGTACAAGATCATGGATGTAGCGGAAGACGTTGTAGTGCCACTGATGGATCAACCGATCCGTGTTGACCGCGATGCCCTGACTCTGGGTTACGCAGGTGTTTACAGCTCGTTCCTATTGTTTGCTCAGCGTGCTGAAGCGAAATACGGCATTCAGGCACGTGACATTCTGGTTGAACTGGGTCGTCGCGGCACAGTAGGTGGTCAGGAAGATATGATCGAAGACCTAGCGTTGACCATGGCAAAAGATCGAGGGTTAATCTGATGAGTAGGGCATTGGTGATTGATTCGAGCAGCCGTTATGTTGGATCCGTAACGCGTGCTTTAACACAGCAGTTTATTTCTACCTTTGAAGAAAGCAATGGTGAATCAAACTTAGTGTATCGTGATCTGGCAAAGTCGTCAGTGCCCCATCTTTCTGCTGAGGCAATAGAGGGCTTCTTCTCACCTACACCTTCATTGCGAGCAAAGCGTGCAACTGTGCTTTCTGATCTTCTGTTGGAAGAGTTTCTAGGTGCAGATCTGATCTGTATAGGTGTACCTGTGTACAATTTCAATTTGCCTTCTGCTCTCAAAGCTTATCTGGATCAGATTGTTCGTATAGGCAAGACGTTTCAGAAACAGGGTGATGGTCGTTTACAGGGGCTGTGTAGTGGTAAAGATATTCTTGTGCTCTACTCGATGGGTGGGATGTATAAGGATACCGATATGGACTTCATTAAGCCGTACTTTAAAGCCATTACTAATTTTATTGGTGCAGATCGGGTTGATTTTGTCGCAATTGAGGGTACATCACGTGCTGGTTTCAAACTTGAAGATCAGCTTGGTGAATCCGGAGAGCTAATTCAGAACTACCTTGCTAAAAGAGGGAAGAAAGAGAACACACTGTTAAGTATGCTCTCTGAGTGATCTTAATAACTGTTACTCGTCGTCATCAATAGGACTGGCGTAGGTAGCTGCAATACGACCTGCTTCGTCATAGATTCCGGTTAATAGGCTGATCAGTTTTGCTGCTTCAGCCATTTTTTCGTCTACACGATCGATGCTGGATGTTTGCGTAGTCAGGAGAGACTCACGCAACTCAGCGTAGCGGTCTATTTTCACTCGACCTTGCTCGGTCATTGAGTAGTTATAGATCTTACTGTTTGACTCTTTATCCTTACTGATCAGTTCCAGGCTTACTAATTTACGCAGGCTGTACTGAATATTTGGGATATCATCACGGTTTAGTAGTCGAGCAATAATCGTTACAGGCTTAGGACGGTCCTGCATGCGAATAACATTAAGGATGATCAGTTCCTGATAAGTTAAATTCCCTAAACCAGCCGTGCTACCAATTTGTAGACAGTAGCGTTGAAAAGCTTCGTGGAAACGAAGAAGGGACCATTCAAATTCTGTGGTGATCGCGTTGTGTTCGTTACCGCCTAGGTGCCAGCTGCGGTAAAGGCTAATATCGTTCATTAGGGTGTTCTTTTTCACAATTTGTACCCACTAACGCCTTGGAAAGTTATCTGATAAAACCTTCGAGATAGATTAGCGTTATGTGGAGTTTTTGACAAGAATTCAGACTAGCAGGTGATTATATCGACTGCATTGAACTAGATCAAAGATTGTTTATCAATTGTTTATTTATTGAAAATACATTTAATTGTAGTAACTTGATTATACTAAAGGCAAAAGTAGAAACGAAATAGCTGATGCTATTTCATCTCCATTCACTGCCCTGGGGCAACGTTGTGTGCACAAATAAGCTCATTGCTTCTAAGGGGAGGGGGTAAATACAACTGCCTTCTTCGATGATGAGGGTGTCGGCCATCAAAGATACAGCAATAAAAGTGGCACCGCTGCCACGTTGATCCACCTTAATGCGTACCCTCTTACCCTGTTCTGAAAGATAGCGAAGGAGCTTCATGGTGAGTGCAAGGTAGCGCGAGAATCCGCGTTGCTCATTTATAAATGAGAATTCCTGCTCACAGTTGCCCATAAACATAGGCAAACTGTTTTCGTTCTCCAGATAATCCAGTAACTGGTTAGCGAAGTTTAATAACCCGTCACAACCAATCTCTTCCGCTTCGGGAAAACCTAAAGTTTTATGCTTGGGTCTACTGCGGTAGGTCGCAAGGGCACTGTGATCCTCATCTGCACTGGTTTTGAGAGCAGCGTATTCTTGGCGAAGTTCTTCACCTGTGAGAGGGTGATGCTCCAGCATAAGTAACAGATTGCGCCTTTCTTCCAAAGGTTCGGGCAGAATACAGAACAGCTCCTGATTGATTAATCGATAGGGAGCTTTGTAGAAAAGGCGGTTTATATCATCTTTTTCACTATCCAGATGTTCTATCACTTTCCTGCCGGACACTCCGCAGAGTCCGTTTTTGCTACCCAGTGTATATTGGCAGCTGGCTGCGACTAGATAAGCACCGCCAAAACAGCCAACGCTGTCACCAAGAACTGCGATAGTCGTTATCTGGCTGTGAATACGTAGATTCAGCAGCTGTTTAATCAGTTTCGCAGTATGTTTCATTGACCGCCAGCCCTGCTCAAGCTGAACGCCTGCAGAGTCAATAAACAGAATAATTCTTTCTACTTGTTCTGTGGCCGCTTTATCAAGAAATTTGCTGAGCTCACCTGCCAGTTCGGGATTAATACAGCCCGTGTTGATGCTTGAGTCATTGGCCCAGATTGCGACTTTCTGCTCTGCATTTTCAACAAACCAATTTGCACTACTTTCAGCAACAAACATCTGATGCTGATTGGCGATAGAGAAAGCTAGCGCATGCGCCTTTAGCAAATTTGGGTTATCCAGCATCATGACAACACCCGTAACCGTCTTTTGCTTTTGGTTAAATTGGGATGGATATCGATGGTGCCGTTTTGTTTAAACGATTCGTGATTCATCTCAACCCGTTCCAGATCGTAGAGGTAGTTAACCATCAGGCCGGCAGCGCTTTTCATACCGTGAGGTTTGCGGTTTCCGAATGGGTTGATCCGGTAGATAGATGCACCATTACTCAGATGGAAGCGTGCTACAGGATCGTAAGGTTCTTCGCCACGTTTCAACTGGGTCAGGTAGTGAAGTCCCAGTTCATTGAGAAAACTTACTGTATCATCGTGTGATTCATCCAGGCGCTCGAAACGTTCACTTAATAACTCAGTCAGAGGCATATCTGCGTAACGTTTGTTGAGGCTGGTCAGCCAGGGAGTGGCGATCTGCTGTAACTCATCTTCTGCCAGGTAGCCTTTTTGTACTGCGCGATTTAAACCTGGGATGGGTGAAAGAGTCGAGAAACGGGTTATCTGAGGACGCTCTTTTTGAATATGCTGTACCACCTGTTTTATCAGGAAGTTACCAAAAGAGATGCCGCGTAAACCGGTTTGACAGTTGGATATAGAGTAGAAGATAGCGGTGTTAGCGCGTGCTGGATCAGATACCGGTTGCTCCTGGTTCAGGAACGGGTCGATACGGTCGCTGATCTCTTCAGTGAAACCTACCTGGACAAAAATTAAAGGATCATCAGGCAGTGCAGGATGGAAAAATGCGAAACAGGAGCGATCGCCGGATAAACGCCGTTTAAGATCGGCCCAATCCTGAATCTCATGGACCGCTTCATAACTGATCAGTTTCTCCAAAATATCCGCTGAAGTGTGCCAATCGATCTCTCTGAATTCAAGGAAGCCTCGGTTAAACCAAGCCTCCAAGGTGGTTTTCAGGTCTATATCCACACTGGCAAGTTCGGGATGTTTCGGAACCAGATCAAGCAGTTCTGTTCGCATTTTTACCAGCGCCTGGGTGCCAGAACCAGGGATGTTAAGCAGCTCAAACAGCATGTGCCGACCACCATTAAGAGCGGCTAACAACTGCTTGTAGTCTTTACTATCAGCATCCTGTTCTAGCTTTTGTGCTAATTCGGCTACGTACCTGAAATCTGGTGACATCTCTGTCGCCAGGTATTGGAAGAAGGAGAGCTTTTCTTCTGCGCTGGAGTTGTCATAACGTCCCAGAATCTGCTGCGCCATAGCCAGCGCGGTAGCGTCCCCTCGATAGGTTAGCAGTGCACTACAGTCTTCTTGCAGCGAATACTGGCCTTTTACACGATCAGGGTCTTCCGCTTGAAGTAGCTCTTTACCTTTATCAGTTACTGAATCGATAAATCGATTAATCCAACTCATCCTGTTCGTTCCCTATCAGCTTGTTTTTCAATGCCACGTATTGATTTTGAATATGCAGGGACATCGCCTTATTGGCGGTGTCACCATCTCTGGCTTCGATCGCGGCCAAAATATCCCGATGTTCTTGCAGGGAATGCTGCAAACGGGCTCCGAGCTTTAACTGCTTTTGGCGGGCAAGCCGGATGACACGGGATAGATCGAGAGTTAAACGCTCTAACCAGTTGTTACGCGAGATATTTTTGAGTGCGTCATGAAACAGAATATTGTCTTCATAATAGCGGACAATATCTTTATCTGCGGCATGGCGTTCAAGGTTTGAATGAATGTGTCGGAGTCTGACCAATTCCTCATCAGAGATGTTTTCTGCGGCTAACTGAGCGCAAAAACCCTCCAGGAGAGCAACAATAGGGAATAGCTCGTCCAGTTCTTCAGTACTGATCGTTTTTACGTAAGCTCCTTTACGGGGTACTAGTTCGACTAGACCATCAGAAGCGAGAACTTTTAATGCTTCTCTTAATGGGGTGCGGCTGATACCAAGCTCTTCGCATAACTGCATTTCGTCGATCCACTGGCCAGGTTCAAGCTGACTGCTATAGATCATTCGCGCAATTATCTCAGCCACTTCCTCATACAGAACTCTTCTTTTTATTATGTTCATAAAACAATTGGCTTTAAATTAAATTTCAATTGAAATTGCATTGTAGTGTAATTATTAATTACAATCAAAACGAATCGAAAATAAAAACAAGAGAGGATTAGTCCGTGAATTTATATCAGGCACTATCTGAAAAGTTTTCCCAGGCCGGGGATCGAGTAGCGTTACGTATGCCTGAAACAGGCTTGAAGTGGACCTTTAATGATCTTGCTGAACGTGCTGCACAATATGCATCACTATTGACGGAGCAGGGTCTTGAGCCAGGGGACCGAGTTGCTGTTCAGGTTGAAAAGGGTGCTGAGGCTTTAGCTATCTATCTGGGTGTTTTGCAGTCTGGCGGTACCTATCTGCCGATGAACACCGCTTATACGAAATCCGAGTTAAAGTATTTCGTCGAAAACGCTGAGCCGGCCTTTGTTGTCTGCTCTTCTAAGCAGGTAGAGACTTTCTCTGAGATCAACCAGCAAGTGACTGCGGGCTTCAAACTGTACACACTGGATGAAGATAGCGTTGGCTCTATTTGTGATGCTGCTGATTCTATGCCGAAAGTGTTTACTACCGTAGAGCGAGGCGAAAATGATCTGGCTGCTATCCTCTACACATCCGGAACCACTGGCCGTCCAAAAGGTGCGATGATCAGTCACAGCAATCTGCTGAGCAATGGACGTGTGCTTCTTGATTACTGGGGATGGAAAGAGGGGGATGTTCTGCTGCATGCACTGCCAATTTTCCACGTGCATGGTTTATTCGTCGCGTGTTCATGTGCACTACTCAACGCTAGCGAGATGATCTTCTACAGTAAATTTGATGCGAACAAGGTATTGGAAGAGCTTCCTAATGCGACCGTGATGATGGGTGTTCCAACCTTCTACACCCGCTTGCTAGCAGAGAAGGGGTTCACTAAAGAGTTAGCAGCCAATGTACGTCTGTTTATCTCAGGCTCAGCACCACTGTTAGAAGAGACTTTTGAAGAGTTTGAACAGCGTACCGGTAAAGCAATTCTTGAGCGTTATGGTATGACCGAAACCGGTATGAATACGTCTAATCCACTGGATGGCAAACGTATTGCCGGTACTGTTGGTTTCCCTCTGCCAGGTACTGAAGTTCGCATTATGGATGGTGACAATAACCCGTTGGCTGCAGGCGAAGTGGGTAGCTTGCAGGTTAAAGGACCAAACGTATTCCAGGGATACTGGCGTATGCCGGAGAAAACTGCAGAAGAGTTTACCGATGACGGTTTCTTTATCACTGGAGACCTAGGCAAAATTGATGATCAGGGTTATGTCAGCATTGTTGGCCGCTCTAAGGATTTGATCATCAGTGGTGGTTACAACATTTACCCTAAGGAAGTGGAAATGGTGCTGAATGATATCGAGCATATCGACGAATCAGCAGTATTTGCCTTTGAACACCCTGATTTTGGCGAGGGCGTGGCAGCTGCGATTGTGAAAACCGATCTGATGGTTGATGTTCGCGACGAGCAAATTATTGAGATCTGTAAGGGTAATCTTGCTGGTTTCAAAGTGCCTCGACGTATTGTTTACCTAGCCGAGTTGCCACGTAATACCATGGGCAAAGTGCAGAAGAACGTATTGCGTGATCTGTACGGTCAAAAAGGTTATCAAAGCTAATTCACAATCGGCCACGAATTCCTTCGTGATGAACAACAGGTAAGTCAACACCCGGTGGCATAGGGTGCTTACCTGTTGTTCAGTTTCTAGGGAATAGCCTTTCTCTATCCCTCATTTCTTAACCTCCTGACACCATGGCTTTCATTGTCTTCTTAGACTTATACAGATACATTTATTCGCCAAAATCATTCATAGCAAATATTGAAGCAGGTGAGTTGTGTCCAGAGAAGATTATGAAAACGGTTTAAAAGTCCGTACTGAGGTGATGGGCGAAGCGTTTGTCCAGCGTGCTATCGATAACACCAATGAGACCACTCAGGATCTGCAAGACTGGATCAACGAACATGCATGGGGAAGTACCTGGCAACGTGATGGTTTACCTCGTAGTACCCGGTCTTTGGTAACTATTGCAATGTTAGCGGCCTTAAAAGCGCCGACGGAGCTTAAAGGTCATGTTCGTGGGGCACTGAATAATGGTTGCTCACCAGAAGAGATTAAAGAGGTTTTACTGCACTCAATTGTTTATTGTGGCGCACCTGCTGCTCAGGAAGCATTTCGGGCAGCCAAGGAGGTAATTGAAGAGTATGAAGGGAAGTAACGGGTAACACTTCCACACTCCAACATAGGGGTATCAGTTTTGCCTCAGGATAGGCGGTTTAGTCGTTATCAAAAAAACTGATTGGTGGTTTTGAACTTCTATCTACTTCCAGATGGAAAATATCAGGGCGGTTATAGTGACCCGATACATCCAGAGCTTTACGAGAGCGACGCGCTTCTTCCAGATCAATATCGGTGTATAGAATTGCTTTCTCTTTATGCATCGGGCCGGCTACAACGCCTCCAAAAGGTTTTATAACAGCAGCATCACCTGGGTTGATCCACTCTTCTGAATCAAACAGTGATTCCCTCTCTGGGAAGTCATCCGGAACATCTGACCCTGTCATTGCAGTTGCAGTGCTGAGTACCCAGCAGCCACCTTCGCGGGAGATGTGGTTCATGGATGAGATCCAGGTATCACCACTGTCCCAAGTGGGGGCGACATAGATATCGATGTCTTGGGCGAACAGGGAGTAGCGTGCTAGGGGCATATAGTTTTCCCAGCATATTAATGTGCCAATACGACCATAAGGAGTCTCTACCACCTTGAGCCCTGAGGCATCACCCATTCCCCACACCATTCTTTCTGGGTTGGTTGGCATCATTTTCCGGTGATGATTGAGAATATTGCCATCAGTGCCAATGATGACTAGAGAATTGAATAGAGTTGTTCCACTGAAACAGGAATCTCTCTCGTTCATGCCCATCACGATGACAACCCCATGCTCGCGGGCCGCTTCACGAATCCTGTCCAGATCGTTTGAATTGAGATCTACAGAGTTTTCTCTCAGCTTTGAGTGAAGAGTGTTACCCAAAGCCATGTCTTTGCCTGGGCTGATTCTCCAGATCCAGGTTGGATAACCGGGGAGGTAAGCTTCTGGAAAAACGATAAGTTGAGCTCCATTGGATGCTGCTTCATCAATAACCTCCAGTGCTCTAGTTATTGATGCTTCCAAATCCAGTAAAACGGGTGGCTTCTGAGTGATGGCTACTTTGATGCTCATAATTGCCTCCGCAAGCAATTTCTAAGGATAAGCGTAGCCTAGATTGCAGTACTTTGGCTGTTTGCCTGGGTGGGCTGAGATACATTCATCACTATAGGATGATGGTGTACTGGTCTAATTAGCTATAGCTGCTACGGTTATGTCTTAGCAGCTGGGATGCAGTTGGCGGTGAATTCATTTATTGGCATCGGTTTTCCTAGCAGATAGCCCTGAAAGTTTTTACAACGGGATAGTTCAAGAAACTCTTTTTGTTTCTGAGTTTCTACACCTTCTGCAATTACGCTTAATCCAAGGTTGTAAGACATGGCGATAATGGTTTGCACGATCTCGGCATCATCAGGATCAGTTGTGATATCTCTTACAAACGACTGGTCGATTTTCAGTTGTTCGAGCGGAAGCTTTTTGAGATGGCTCAAGGATGAGTAACCGGTACCGAAATCATCCAGTGAAAAGCGAATTCCAAATAAGCGAAGCTCGTTCATTTTCGCTATGGTTTCATCCACATCAGTCAGGACAACCGTTTCGGTTAGTTCCAACTTTAACAAGTTTGGATCAATCTCAGTTCGTTCCAGAATATCTATGGTTTCTTCGACAAAGTTAATCTGACTAAATTGTCGGGCACTAACATTAACCGACAGTTGGAGGTGCTTAGTCTCATCAGAGCGGGACCACTCTTTTAGCTGGTTACATGCTGATTCAAGTATCCACCATCCGATGGGTACGATTAATCCAGTTTCTTCAGCGATGGGGATAAATTCGGCTGGAGATATTATGCCTCGTTCTGGGTGTATCCAGCGAATTAATACCTCAGCGCCGGTCAGATTTTCAGTGTTGTATTGCGGCTGATAATAGAGGGTGAATTGGTCTTTCGGCAGGGCATTTCGTAGCTCAAGTTCAAGCTCTGCCATGTGAAACTGTGGGACTAAAATTTCCGGGTCGTAGAACCTGCAGGTATTTTTACCTGACCACTTAGCCTGATACATCGCCATGTCACCGCGTTTCATAACATCATCAGCGGTTTCTCCTCCTTTAAATGGTGTGACGCCAATGCTGCAGGAGGCGTGGTATTCAAACTGGTCGAGAATAATGCTTTTACTAAACAGTTCACTGATATTGTTAATGACATGCCGGACATTTTCATTGATCGCTTCGTCATCATCCCCAATATCTTCAAGCACGATAATGAATTCATCACCGCCCAGCCGGGCCACAATATCTGTTTCGCGAACGGTTTCTTTGAGCCGGTTTGCCACATGTTTCAGTAGAAGATCACCTGTCGAGTGACCGTGGGTATCGTTTACGTTTTTAAAATTGTCCAGATCTATAAATAGCAGAGCACCGTTTCTTTGGGAACGCGATGTGCGTTTAAGAAGAGAGGTCAGTTTTTCCATCAATGACTGACGATTAGGCAGGCCTGTCAGTGTATCGTAATATGCCAGGTGGTGTATTTTGGCTTCACTCTCTTTTATCTGTGTAACATCGGTGAAGGCTGCCACGTAGTGACTGATATTTCCTTCATCTGACTCAACGGCTGTTATGGTTAAGTATTCTGGAAAAATTTCACCCGATTTTCTTCTGTTCCATATTTCTCCTTGCCAGTATTTTTTTAAACTCAGAGTATCATTCATGCGTTTATAAAAAAGAGGACTGTGTTGTCCCGATTGAAGAAGCTTGGGTGTTTTTCCAATAACCTCTTCGGCGGTATAACCTGTGATTCGGCAGAAAGCGTTATTCACTCGAAGAATTTCACGTTTGTGATTAGTGATCATCATCCCTTCTTGAGAATCGAAGGCTGTAGCGGCTATCAGAAGCTCACGTTCAGCCTCTTTTAACGTGGTTATGTCTTTAACAAAACACTCGATCAGTTGATCTGGCTGATCTTTTAAAATTGCGGAAATACTGACAACAATTTGCTGGTTATCCGAGAGGTGGGTGTGGAATGTTGTTTCAAAACTATCTATTTGCTTGTTTTGTAAAAGCATTTTTTTAAAGCGCAGGAATTCTTCTTTTGAGTAAAAAAGCTCATCCTTCAGATTCCTGTGCTTATTTTTGAAAGTATCTGGAGTGTCATATCCGCACATGGACGCCATTGCTTTATTGGCGTTGAGAATTTTGCCATCTAAATCTGCCTGGAAGATGCCGTGTAATGCATGGTCGAAGAGACTTTTGTATTTGTTCTTTTCCCGTTCTAATTCATCTAGATTAGCTTCTAACTCGGCGTAATAACTTTTCCGGGTTGATTGATCTCCCAGCCCCAATAAACTTTTAACATCGGTTTGAGCTTCAGAGTGCTTCTTCATAAACAGTTGCTAAATCACGTTTATTGGAAGGGCGAGGGTTGGTCAGTAGGCATGGGTCAACCAGTGCGTGGTCAGACAGAATAGGAATGTCGGTGCGGTGCACGCCGTTAACGGTGAGGGTCTGATTGATGCCTACCTGTTGCTTCAACAGAATAACCTGTTGCATTAAGCGTTGTTTGATTTGTTCGGATGTTAAACCACGTGTATCAACATTCATTGTCTCCGCTATGATCTTAAATCGATCCTTAGCATTGGGGTAGTTATAGGCAATCACATGTTCAAGTAGCATGGCATTACATAAGCCATGTGGTAGATCCAGGTAGCCACCTAATGAATGTGACATGGCGTGAACAGCGCCAAGAATAGCATTGGAAAAAGCCAGCCCTGCTTTCATAGAACCGAGCATTATCTGCTCTCGTAAGTGCAGATCATCTGGAGTCATCAATAGGGCAGGCAAGTTTTCATTGATAAGTCTGATCGCATCAAGTGCATGCATATCAGTCAGTGGGCCTGCTCCGGTTGAGACAAAGGCTTCAATAGCATGGACCAGGGCATCTATACCGGTACAGGCGGTTAAAAAAGAGTCCATTGAAGAGGCGGTTTCGGGGTCAATCAAAGCTACATCAGGGACAATGGTTTTTGAGATAATTGAGAATTTAACTCTTTCTATCGGGTCCGAAATAATTGCAAATTGTGATACATCTGCAGATGACCCAGCAGTGGTTGGGATAAAAACCAGTGGCGGAATAGGGGAACCGATTGTATCTACACCGTTGTAATCAAGGATGCTCCCCTTATTGGTGGCGACAATGCCGATACCTTTTGCGCAATCCATTGGGCTACCGCCACCAATGGCCACAATAACGTTGCAGTCATTTGCAAGATAAACCTCAGCACCTTTCATTACCTCTTCAGTACGAGGGTTTGGGGATACACCTATAAAAGATACCCAATCGATATTCTCTTCGGTTAAATGGTCTTGTATCTCTTCTAACCAACCCGCTGCTTTGACCCCGGGATCTGAAACTATTAGCACTCTGCGGGCACCAAAATTTTTGGCGTAATTAGCCACTGAGTGTCTTGCGCCTATGCCAAAAATTATTTCTGGGCTAACAAATTTACGAAGGATGGAAATATCATCAGCCATAAGCCTGCACATTAACTTTGTTAACTATGTTTTCAGTCTAGAACAAATATGATTCAGGCAAGGGGCTTGGTCGGTTTTAATTGATCTGGGGCAGGTTGTTCAACATTCGTGCGTTAACTGCACTGGTGCTGAACTAGAAGTTCCAACCGATTACTTGTCACCAAACTAGGTAGGAAAATTATCCGTACGGTTTTGCTTTTGTTCGATAAGTTAAAAGCTGATATGGCGCCACAAATCTTCTGAGCGTAATCCTTGTCCGCGAAGCTGCGGCGGATAACACCAATCTGGAGTACGTCTTCAGACACCCATTTGGCGTCTGCAGTTTTGGGTGCATTTTTACTATTGAGGAAGCCTGCCACTTGCTGGTGTTTCTTGCTGTAGGTCTTTGCATCCTGTTGATGTATTGACGAATCCATTCTTTCTGAACGAATCTCCTCGTTATTGTTGTAATAGCCAGACGGCTTTTGAGGTTCATAATCCAAAAAAAAGGTTTTGGCATTCAGCTGTGTGCTACAAACAAAGACCAGAAAAAGCAGCAGATATTTTAGATTGTATTTTTTAAGGTTCTGAATGTTTAATAGCATGCGGAAAAATGGTTAGTGGTTTGTTCGCAAAATAGCGCTAATAGCCTGATATTAAAAGCTAAAATTTATTAAAATTTTATCTATATTATTTCGATTCCGCTCTCTGTTCTGGCGATTGTCTCTTGCTTTTTAACAACTTTTTATACATTCGAAATGTAGGTTCTATTTTTCTGTTTTTTGAATTCTTAATAAAGAACAATGAGTTAGATAGGTGATAGGCGTTACTTATGTCACAAGTTGAGGGGTGCAAAAGGGAAATCTCATTTTCAACGACCTCTACTGTTGGGGCTTCAGGGGCTTTAGCATCATGAACTGGTTAAAGTCCATAGAAATCCTGAATACCAGACAATACGCTTGTTATTGCAACTGATGCGAGTATAAAACCCATAATTCGGCTGATAATACTCGCACCACTTCTCCCAATTTTCTTATTGATCCAAGTTGATATCAGTAGGAAAAATAGAACATTCAAGAGCACAATCATCATTACAAATGCAGTTTCTAATTGTTCATATACATTGAAGTAATTTTTATCAGTTAGCATCACCGCTCCAAGCATTGCACCGGGGCTGGCTATAGACGGTATGGCTAAAGGAAAGATAGCGGTCTCTGTATGTTTATCTGTTAAGTTGATTTCAGACTCTGGCTTACCCTCACCAAAAATCATTGTTAAAGCAAACAGAAATAGAACAATACCCCCTGAAACCTGAAATGCAGCTAAGGGAATGTTTAGTGCTGTAAGAATCAATTCCCCTGCAATGACAAAAAATATAAGAACACATGTAGCAATTAACGTTGCTTTAAGTGCTATTAAGCGCTTTTCCCTTTCATTGAACCCTTTGGTTGCAGCAATAAAGACTGGAACGGTACCAATAGGATCAATTACTGCGAAGAAAAAAATATATGTAGATATCAACTCGTTCAAAGCTATCACCAGTTTTTTAGAAAGCTTAACTTCCTACTCCTGGCAGTTGTATCGAATAAATAGAAGTTACTATTCGAAGTATGCGAATGTTGTTTTTTTATAGCTGAATTACTATTGGTAAAAAGCTAAACGATGCAGGTGCTTTATGAATATAAAACGTGTCCTTTATGTTGCGAATAAAGATATTCTTGTTATCGATGATCCAGCATTCACTAGATGTGTTGATCTCCATAGAAGTAGTGGCTGCTATGTTGAAATATTAATGGTGGTAGAGGAAAAAGATATCCCAGGCTTGGGCGTCTACAGCGATGATAAATACAATGTAATAAAAAAAGAAGTGATCGAAAAGAAAAAGAAAATGTTAGAGGTCCAGCTGGATAGTAACTACAAAATTAAAGCTGGTATAAAGATAAGGTATGGAATCCAGTTTATAGAAATTATTAAAGAAAGTGTTGAGTTTGATTTTGATCTTATTGTTAAACATCAGGATGTCAGGCTCAAGGGCTTACATAGCATTGATTTGCATCTTCTTAGAAAAACCCAAGTTCCTCTGTGGCTGATTCGAGATGA
Organism: Neptuniibacter sp.; assembly: GCF_024231755.1. GTDB lineage: Bacteria > Pseudomonadota > Gammaproteobacteria > Pseudomonadales > Balneatricaceae > Neptuniibacter. The sequence continues at coordinate 14,696 of NZ_JAAEQH010000135.1, read as the reverse complement.
AACTCTGCCTTCTGGGCAAAATATAGTGACAGCAATAGACCTTGATCTTGAGAAAAATGGTGAGGGTAAGGCGATAAACAAGAAGATCATTGATGTATCCAAACGACTCTCAGAAGAGTTAACGGCTGAAGTTAAAGTCCTTTCTTGTTGGTCTGTTTCTGGTGAAGAGTTCTTAAGAAACAAGCCGTTACTTAAGGTTGATAATGTTGATTATCCCGAAATATTAAGCCTGGAAGAAACCCGTTACAGTGAACTAATGAAAAATTTCCTAGCAGAAAATGACCTAGGTAGTCACGCTTTAATCAGGGGAGAAGCCGCTGAATCAATATCAGATTTTATAAACTTTGAAAGGCCAAGCTTGTTAGTTATAGGTAGCTTCTCAAGAACTGGAATAAAAGGTTATTTGATAGGTAATACTGCAGAAGATGTACTGCTTTCGATTAAAAGTTCAGTTTTGGTTGTTAAACCAGAAGGTTTTATTTCTCCAGTAGTTTAATTAGATACATTTTAATTAAGGGCTTTAATATGAAAGATTATATAGATGATAATCTCACTAATAAGCTTTATTCGGTAGTAAGATTTAGTGTCAGGATCCTTTCAGTTTTAATGGTCTTTGTAATTGTTATGGGTGTTGTGGATGTAGGGTGGACCCTGTATGAGAAAATTACAACACCACCAATATTTATACTGACTATCTCAGATATGTTAGCCACTTTTGGTGCATTTATGGCTGTTTTGATTGCCATTGAGATATTGATAAATATAACAATCTACCTACGTGATGACGTTATACATGTAAAAATTGTGATGGCTACGGCACTTATGGCAGTAGCAAGGAAAGTTATAGTGTTAGATTTTGAGACGATCACACCACCTTATATATATGGTTTGGCAGCAGTAGCTTTGAGTATGAGTATTGGTTACTGGTTAATTCACAAGCTGCCAGCGAAACTTCATGAGGAGTAATCAACTTAAAAATATCGATTTTGGTGAGATTTTTAAAGCAACAGCGAATATTAGTGAATAAATGGAGAACATCTATGAAAACAATTCAGAAATTGACTCTTACAACTCAAAGCAAGCCTCAGACATTATCTCTGATTCGGGGTTACCGTATTGTTCGCTTAGAATATTTGGTGACTGAAAAACTCATATGCCTATGGGTTGAGGTACCACTGAAGGCGGATATTCCATCTGATCGTAAAGAATTTGTTGTGAAGAAATCTTACGAAACTATTCCTAGTTCATATGAGCATATTCATACAGCCATCGACCTGCTCAAGCCGGAAGCCTACCATGTGTTTGAGATAAAAGGGGCAAGTGAGTCTAGTGCCTCAGGGGAGGGTGATAAACAAAATCTAGTGGGGCGTTCGCTTGTTGCTGCTTAACAGAGCTGTTCTGAATAATAGTTGACTTATTTGCTTGGCTATATATCCTACTAAAACGGTTGGTTATATAAAGAGCAATCCAAGAGGTCGACTGCAATGAAGATGTTGAATCTTAAGCACCTGTATTACTTTTGGTTAACGGCCAGGGAAGGCTCTATCACACAAGCCTGCGAGATTATTGACCTCGCTCCTCAAACTCTTAGTTCACAAATTGCGACACTTGAAGAAAACGTTGAGCATATGCTCTTCAAAAGGGAGGGACGCAATCTTGTTATGACCCCTATGGGTAAAGAGGTATTTGCTTATGCAAACAAGATCTTTGATATAACCTCTCAACTCGAAGAGGTCCTGCAGCAGGCTCCTGATAATCGCTCAATAGACTTTTCTGTAGGGATTGCCTCAACCGTTCACAAAATTCTAGCTTGGAAGGTAATCAAACCCTCTTTGAATATAGCGGTGAAAACTCAATTAGTTTGCAAGACTGCAAATGCTTCTGATCTTCTGCTGCATTTAAAACAGAAAAAAATCGATGTGTTGATCACTGACTATTTACCCCATGAATGCGATAGGGAAGGGTTAACTGCTCATAAAATCCTAAGCACCCCAATGTCATTCTTTTTTAAAAGTGGCGGTCATGAATCTTTGAAAGAAGACTTTCCGAATAGTTTGAACAATCATCCCTTTCTCAGCTACGGCAGGCATACACCTTATCTCGAGAAGCTAAAAGACTGGTTCAAAATTAACGACATTCAGTTAGATATCAAAGCAGAGATCGATGATAGCGCTTTGTTGAAAGTTTTAGGCCAAGCTGGTGAAGGGTTCTTCTCAGCGCCAACCTATATTGCTCAAGAAATTTGTGATCAGTATGGTGTTGAAGTGATTGGAGAGGCCGAGAGTATAACTGAGGATCTGTACGCTATTTTTCGAGATAGTAGCCTCATCAATCCGTGCTTGGAGGCAATCTTAAACTACCGCCCGTAGTGTCCGCTGAGTTTGGTGGCATGCTTGCAAGTAGAGAAGCAATCCCTTGCGATCTGAATAAACATATCCCTAATTTCTTAATATGATATCTAACTGATCAACCGCGTATGACCATTCGCTGTCGTAATATAGAGAATCACGAATAAATTCCGACTGTGAAGGGTTCCAGAAGGGCGCATCTGCTATATGCAGTTCACCAGTCAAAATTTTATTCTTCTCTATAAATTCATCAATTGCACAAGGGTCACTATTCAAGCCTAGCTCTTTGAATAGGTTCTGTATTTCCGCGTCATAGTAAATCATTTCTTTAGCCTCTTTTTTGTTGCTTCTAACAATATGACTGCGTTTTACCAATGACGTTTTACCCAGAAAATTGGATTGTATTTCCTATAAAATCTGAACTCTTGTTGATGGGCTTGTGCTTATATATTCATAACTTGAGACCAAAGAAATGGGGTCGTTATGAGGCATCTAAGTGAGACGGTTGTGAAAAGGGTTTACGAAAAAATTGTTAGGTTTGGCAAAGATGTTGGCAATTGCCACCACTTTCTAGAAGGCTTATATGCACACAAAAGTGGTGATGGTTTTGTGATATCTGTATCTGATGCGTATAACTTAGTTAACGTTTCTTTTGAAAACAGAGTCCAGTGCGTTTTGGCAGAGAATAATCATCAAGAGATGTTCTACCGGAAAGTGAAAGCTCTGGATAAAAAATACTAATGTCTACGATAAGTGAGCTTATTAGAGCGGATTTTAAGTCACCCATAAAACGAAGCTTTAGCCCCAGTAGAGTCTAACCCAGAAGAGTCTAACCTAGGCTATTGATATTTCACTGGCCGCCGGAACCTCTGCAAAGACACTGTTATCCATCCAGCTAGTAACATTTGCGGTGAGTTCTTTGGGGCCGATCAGCTTTAATTTTTGCTCGCGAATGGCTGATTTGTAGGTCAGATCACCCATCCAGATTTCGATCATGGTACGTAGATCGGTGTTGAACCAGATATCGACCTCCTTACCCGGATCGACGGTGCAGACATCTTTCTCATTTTCATCAACCATAATCCACCATTTAGACAGCTGTTCCAGGTCGGTGAAATTGAAGCAGATGGTGGTTGTGCCTCCAGGAAGTTTCTCAGGATTGATGCTTCGCTCCAGATAGAGCATCAGCAACTCTACATCCAGTTCTGTATCGGTGATCTGCCCCCGGGTCCAGCGCATACCCCATTCGCCAATCTGCTGAATAATCGGAGCCAGCTCTTTTCCAGATTCAGTCAGGAAATACTCATACCCTTTTTGCCCTGGAATTTTTTTGCGGATAACCAAACCATGTTGGCAAAGCTCATTCAGGCGTTTGGTCAGCATTGTTGGAGATATTGCAGCCATGCCACGTTGAAAATCATTAAAGCGTTTACCGCCCATGATCAGCTCACGGATTATCAGAAGTGTCCACTTCTCACATAGCATGTCGGATGCTTTGGCAATGGGGCAAAACTGCATGGATTTGTTTCTCGCTATATCTCTTACTTATTTCTCTTTAGCCAACTAGCTAACTCGTTCTAACTACAGATTCTGTAGTTGGATGCTACGGATTAGATAGCATCCTTATTTTGGGCTTGGCAGTAGTATCAGCACTTTCGCTAATTACAAAAACAATATGGAGCAATTTCCTATGCCTAAGTTCATTATTGAGCGTGACATCCCAGAGATTGGATCTGCTGATCAGGCTGCTTTAAGCGCAGCTGCTGGACAATCCAACTCAGTGCTTTCAGCAATGCAGTCCGAGCAGAAAGATATCCAGTGGGAGCACAGCTACGTTGCAGGTGACAAAACCTACTGCGTATACAACTGTGCTACTGAAGACCTGATTCATGAACATGCTGAGCGCAGCGGTTTCCCTGCTAGTAACATTATCGAAGTTAAAAATCAGATCGATCCTTCTACTGCAGACGCTTAATTCTGAGTAGGACTACTTGCAACCGGTGCTTACATTAGCATCGGTTGTTATGCCCTTAATACTGTACTTAAGACCCCAGTTTTTAGGCCTTAAATGCACTTATGAGGGAGGTAAAACCCCTCTAGCATAGATAAAAATAAGAAAACACTAATTAATGTTCATGTGCTGTCGTAAACAAAATCTATATTCAAGAGTTCACTTAGTAACTCAGTTCGTATTTCGAATCTTTTTATTCATATCACTGCTACTACCGTTAACACTAAATGCTGCAGTGATGACTAAAGCTGATATGGAAAAGGCTTTCCCATCTCCCTTAATTGTGGGGGACAAGGATGAAGTTTTACCTATCTGGCCTCTGTACCAGCAGATCTCTACTGAAACGCCTTTGGTAGGATATGCTTTTGAATCTATTGATATGGCTGCAGTGCCAGGTTTTGCGGGTGTTCCATTCAACCTGCTGGTCGCTATAGATCCAAACGGTACTTTTCTTGATGTGCGTGTCTTATCCCATCATGAGCCGGTGTTTCTTGAAGGGCTGGGTGAAAAACCGCTGATTGATTTCGCCAAACAATACCCTGGTATCTCTCTGATGCAGAACATCAAGATCGACGCCAGTCCATCAGCCGCTGCCAGAGCTAATACCGCAAACGCATATCTTGATGGGGTAACCAAAGCAACAGCTTCCATCCGTATCTTTAACCAATCGGTATTGGCATCGTCCCTAACCGTTGCTCGTGAAAAACTGGGTTACGCCAAAGGAAGAGATCCAGATCTTATTGCTCGCCTCAAAGGGGACTTGTTCGAGCCGATGAGCTGGGATGAGATGGTGAAAGCAGGGCTTATCACCCGTTTCCAGTTCACTAACCAGCAGATCGAAGAACAATTCAAAGACACTATCGGTGAAGGGCAGGATGAAGAAGCCCTTGATGAGCCTGATGGCCTTTTTTCTGAACTCTATGTTGCAAACCTGACGGTACCCAGTGTTGGTCGAAACCTATTACTACCTGAAGCATGGCAGTACCTGAAAGAGAATATTGCTGAGAATGATCAGATTTTGCTGGTATTGGGGGCAGGGCGTTACTCTTTTGTCGGCGAGGATTTTGTCCGCGGTAAAGTGCCAGAGCGTTTGAGCCTTCAACAGGCAGAACTTCCAATTGAAATTCGCGACTTTGACTTTAGCGACCGGCTGGATCTGTATGAGTTGGAATACCAACTGAAGCTTCCCGAAGATCTTCAGGATCACGAATGGAAAGCATTCCATGTAATCGGACAAGCAGGGCTAGATCCAGCATTCCCATACGAGTTTCAACTCCATGCTACCCGGCAGAAGGGGTGGCTCTATCCGGAAACTGTAAGCAAAAGCCTGGATTTTGAAACCGTATTACCAGAAGAGTATTTTGTTGCCGCTGAAACCGATAACAAAACCTGGCACAGTCTCTGGGCTGGCCGTACAACAGATATAGCTATTCTGTTGGCGGGGCTGTTTGTTCTTACTGTCGTGTTGATCCGATACCCGCTACTGACCCGAGGTAAACAGCATCTTGGTTGGTTTAGAACGGTTTATCTGATTTTTACTCTGGTCTTTATTGGCTGGTATGCACAGGGCCAACTCTCCATTGTAAACATTACGGGTATTCTTCAGGCATGGTTGGCAGATCGTAGTCTGGAGTTTTTCCTCTACGATCCGATGACCGTTATCCTCTGGGCTTATATTGGATTGACCTTCTTTATTTGGGGCCGAGGTACATTCTGTGGTTGGCTCTGCCCATTTGGCGCTCTTCAGGAATTGATTGGCAAGCTGCTGGCTTTCCTGAAACTTCCGCAACTGAAGGTATCTACTAAGCTTGATGCCCAGTTGAAGTGGGTTAAGTATCTGGTCTTACTGGTGATTATGGTTGTCGCGGTAGTCTCTGTGCCACTGACCGGATCAGTCGTCGAGATAGAACCGTTCAAAACCAGTATCACGTTGATCTTTGATCGCTCCTGGCCGTTTGTGCTGTGGGCAGTTGTGTTGCTAGGCTTGAGCCTGTTCGTCTACAAAGGCTATTGCCGTTATATCTGCCCACTCGGAGCAGGAATGGCTATCTTCGGTAAGCTGCGTATTTATAACTGGCTACCACGCCGGAGCGAATGTGGCTCACCTTGTCAGCTTTGTAACAAACGTTGCGAATATCAGTCTATCGAACAGAACGGTCAGATCGATTATAACGAATGCTTCCAGTGCCTGGACTGCGTAGTTATCTATGATGATGACAAACAGTGTGTACCGTTGATTGTTGAGAAACGTGGCGGACGTAAGCTCAAAGTTAAAAATGTGGCCTAAATTTAGGTAGAGCCTATTAGGGCTAAACAGGCCCTAGATTTCAAAAAGAATCGCCCTTATTACGTTGATTGAATTCGTGATGGGGCGTTTCTTCAAAAGAGTGGCAGTTAAGTGTGAGCTTAGCGAACAGTTATTTCGAGATTCTAAAAGCCACTCTTTTGGGCGCATTTTTTTACTTCTTCTAGCCCTTCCTACCAAATTTCAAATTTGGCATAAACGCTGCACTAATAATTGGCATTAACTGTTGTTGATGCCCCGAAAATCTGCAAAACGGCTATATACGGGAACTTCAAGAACTCATACGTAAATTGAGCGTGCTTTTATTTGCACTGCTCTGGTGCTTCTGTGCTTTTTCTTGGTGCGGAAAGAGGGTGGGATGAGTGCTAGCCAAAGGATTCTGAAGGAGAGGCGACACTATAATAAGTGGGTAGCTAACCAGACTCTTGAGGACTATGCCCTGCGGTTTACTGCCGTAGGTGGTAGGCATATGAGCATAGCTAAGGTGGGTATGACTGCCTTGGGTGCTACTTCATTTCTCGCTCTTGAAGGCTTAGCTGCAGCTGTAACCTTGAGTTATGGTTTTACTAATACCCTATGGGCGATGCTGGCTGTTTGCCTTGTCTTATTTATAACCGGCTTCCCCATTGCATACCACTGTGCAAAAAACGGCTTAGATATTGACCTTCTCACCAGGGGGGCGGGGTTTGGTTATCTAGGCTCTACAATCACATCGCTGATATATGCCTCTTTCACCTTTATCTTCTTTGCCATAGAGGCGGCCATTTTAGCCTCGGCTCTAAAAGCCCTCATGGGCATCCCTTTGTTTATCGGCTATATCATCTGTGCAGTTGCGGTTATTCCTATAGTGACGCATGGCATTACCGCGATTAGTAAATTTCAACTCGGCACACAGTTTGTTTGGCTGCTACTGCAGGTTTCGGCTGTGGTTGTAGTGCTGACTTATGAATTTGATCAACTTGATGGCTGGACAAATTATACGGTCCCCGATTTGCCCCAGAGCAGTGGCTTTGATCTGGCTTTGTTTGGTGCTGCGGTTTCAGTATTAATTGCACTCGTTGCCCAGATAGGCGAACAGGCGGATTACCTCCGTTTTATGCCTTTGAAAACCAAAGCTAACAGAAAGCAATGGTGGTTTTGGATGGTGCTTTCAGGCCCAGGCTGGGTATGGGTTGGTCTGATCAAAATGCTACTTGGCTCTTTTTTAGCTTATCTGGCGATTACTCAATTGATCCCATTTGATCAAGCTGTAGATCCCACTTTCATGTATCAACGAGTGTTTCAGGATCTAACCCAGTCGCCGGCTTTATCACTTATTCTGGCAGCGGTAATGGTTATCCTCTGCCAGATGAAGATTAACGTTACCAATGCCTATGCCGGCTCTATTGCCTGGTCTAATTTCTTTTCTCGTCTCACTCACAGCCATCCAGGCCGCGTTGTTTGGTTAGTTTTCAATGTGGCCATCGCATTGTTGTTGATGGAGTTGGGAATCTATCAGGCACTTGAGGCAATCCTTGGAACGTTTGCAATTTTAGCTTTAGCTTGGTTGGGTTCACTTTCGGCAGACCTACTCATTAATCGGCCACTGGGTTTGAGCCCCAAACAGATTGAGTTCAAAAGGGCACACCTTTATGACATCAATCCAGTGGGTGTCGGCTCCATGTTGATCTCTACGGTGGTAGGTTTTCTGGCATTTCTTGGTGTATTTGGGGATGAAGCAAAGCACCTTTGCCATTTTGTAACGCTACTCAGTTGTTTGATTTGTGTGCCGGTTATTGCTGCGGTGACTAAAGGGCGTTACTACCTAGCGCGTGAGGCAACTGAGCTCACAGCTGACAATGGTTGTACTCATAACCACGGTCTTAGCCACAGCCAGAAATTGATCCACCCCGCAGCCAATCTGACCGTGCAATGTGGTATCTGTGAAAATCACTTTGAAATGCCGGATATGACGTACTGCCCGGCTTATCAGCAACCGATCTGCTCTCTGTGTTGCTCATTGGATGTGCGCTGCCTCGATGCCTGTAAACCTAAAGCGGGTCTAGCGCATAGCTTTTTGCGAGGGTTATATCGCTACTTACCTGCGAAATATGTGCGGACACTCTATTCGCGATTGGGGCGTTTTATCGCTTTGGTTATTGGGGCAAATAGCCTTCTAGCGGGTCTGTTGATTCTGATTTTCAATCAGATGGATCCTGCTTCAGTGAGTGAGGCTGTTCTGTTAGAGCAAGCCCTGATAACTCTGTTTGTTACCTTGTTTATAACCTCCGGGGTCATTGCCTGGCTGTTCCTACTTGCCCATGAGAGCCGCCTTACTGCCCAGAAAGAATCTAATCGGCAAAGTACCAAGCTAACTCGTGAAATTGATGCCCATGAGCAGACCGACCGAGAACTCCAGGAAGCCAAAGAGCAGGCTGAAAGAGCTAACGAAGCTAAAAGCCGCTATCTCACGGGCATTAGTCATGAACTTCGAACCCCTCTGCAATCGATTTTAGGTTATGCGCAGTTACTCTCTGAAAAAGAAGATGTAGAACATGACCAAAAAAGAGGTCTTAAGATTATCCACCGCAGCGGACAGTATCTGACCGACCTGATTGAAGGTTTACTGGATATCTCCAAGATTGAAGCTGGGCGTTTGGACTTGTTCCGAAATCAGGTTTACCTGCCTGAGCTAATTGATCAGATGGTTGAGATGTTTAAGGTCCAGGCAGATAAAAAATCGTTGGTTTTAAATTATAAAGTGACAGGCCGTTTACCTGATTACGTAATGACGGATGAAAAACGCCTGCGTCAGATTTTGATCAATCTGCTATCAAATGCAGTTAAGTACACGGAAAAGGGGCAGGTGGATTTTGAAATACGCTATAAAAACCAGGTTGCCGAAATTGTTGTCCGAGATACCGGACCGGGAATAGATCAACAGAATCTGGAGCGTATCTTTCAGCCCTTCGAGCGGGTAAGAAACAGTGCAACGGCCAATCTACCGGGGACAGGGCTGGGCCTAACCATTGTTAAGCTACTTACTGAAATCATGGGTGGCGACCTGCAGGTTACAAGTGAGCAGGGCAAGGGTAGTGAATTTAAGGTCAGTCTCCTTTTGCCCTGGGTGGAGCAGAATTTGTCTGAGGATTCGCAACGCAGCCAGATCGTGGGTTATGAAGGCCTGCAGAGAACAATCTTACTCGCTGATGACGATCCTATCCTCAGAGGTTTGCTATCAGACCTACTAATCCCTCTCGGGTTTAATGTGGTAGAAGCTTACGATGGGGAAAACGCACTCGAACTGATAAGTTTTAACCGGCCTGACCTTTACCTTCTTGATATATCGATGCCGGGAATCAGTGGGTTGGAGTTGGCAGAAGCGCTTCGTGAAAGGGAGATAACTGCTCCTATCATAATGCTATCAGCCAATGTCGAGGATGATAGCCAGAAGAGTGTTTATCGTAATCACTACAACGATTACCTCGTTAAACCGGTAAACAACCATCAGCTTCTAGAAAGAATAGGCCAGCATCTGGATATCAAATGGGTTTATAGAAGTGAAGCGAGTAACAAGCCAGTTCAGATAACACCTATAGATACCAAAAGCTCAGGCGAATCATTATCGCCTAGAGAGTCGTCTAGAAAATTATCTATAGAGCTGTCTAGAGAGTTTCCTAACCAGCACGAATTATTCCTCGAGCTTAAGGCGTATGCAGAGATGGGTTATCAGAAAGGTGTAAGCGCCAGTCTTAAGCGTATTCAAGAGGAAGAGTTAGTGCCTGAGGATATTATTGTCGCGTTTAAGAACCTAAGTGAAGGCTTCCAGTTGGAAAAGCTGGCAAAGCATATTGAGACGGGAAGCATATGAATATGAAAATCTCCAACGATATCGTCTTGGTTGTGGACGACTCGCCCGATGCGTTGAGTTTGATTAACGATGCGCTGGAAGATGCGGGGATGGATGTCTTAGTCGCACTAGAAGGTCGGCAGGCTTTAACCATCGCAAAACGGATTCGCCCGGATATCATACTGCTTGATGCCATCATGCCAAATATGGATGGCTTTGAAACCTGTGAAGCACTGAAGGCAGATCCCTCACTATCATCAATCCCAGTGATATTTATGACCGGACTCACCGATACCTGTGACTTGGTGAGAGGCCTGGAAGCTGGTGGAGTTGATTACTTAACAAAGCCAATCAACCCGAGCGAACTGTTAGCTCGTATGAAAGTTCATCTTAACAATGCCCGCCAAACGACTAATGTGCAGAATGCACTTGATAGCAGTGGCCAGTACCTGATGACTCTAAACTTTGCTGGAAGTGTGCTCTGGGGCTCTCCTCAGGCGCATGCGCAGTTGGCCCGTGCAGGTATGGACGAGTCCTGGCTTAAAAAAGAGTTACCACCCAAACTGATTCCAGTACTAGCTGAGCCGAACTTAAGCCAGAAAAACATTAAATTGGTAAAAGGTGAGCAGAGTATAGAGCTGAAACTGCTTTCCCTTCAGGAGAATAATCAGATACTGGTCAGGCTAATCGATGGAGATCGCTTATCTGGTTCTGCACTATTGAAAGATAAACTGGCAATCACTGATCGAGAGTCAGAAGTACTGCACTGGATAGCCAACGGCAAAACCAATCGAGAGATTGCTGAGATCCTCGGTATGAGCCCCCGGACGGTAAACAAACACTTAGAACAGCTATTTCCTAAACTTGGCGTTGAGAACCGTACTGCAGCAGCGGGTGTGGCGTTAAGGATTCTTGCAGCGGAAGAAGGCTAAATCTGCGGAAGTGAAAGGGAACTGAAATTAGGAGTTTTTTTTATTTTTTAAGGGGGATTGCTAGTTCCCTTGGGGCAGTTATCGACACATAAGCGACATTGGAAGTAACAGTGCGGCATTGAAGTTATCCTCACCAAAACCACCACCTTTTGATGAGGTGCTTCCAAAAATAGTCACCATATTTCATTGCCCAATACCCCGCCAAGAAAGTGCCAATGGCAACACATAACCAAGTAACAATGGGGTTATCCCAAGTAAAGGGCAAGATTCGATAAAAAGTAACTAGAGTCGCAAAAAAGCCAATGATTGCGCCGCATATAAAGCGAATGACTTTTGCTTCTGAATCTTGTGGCAGGTCTTCCATACTTCAGAAATCCTTATATGTGATGCTCAGCTCTCTTGGAATGAGACAGAGCATAACTTCCTGTTAGATTGTCAGGTGCCGACACTTTGCGGCCAACTCTTATATTCACACTATCTACATAGTGCTGCCTAAGCTTTCTTTACGCCTCAGCTGTATCGTATACCAACTTAATGTTGGAATTAGCATCCAAGCTACCTGACATAAAGAGACCATTTGAAAATAAGGTTTCGCTTCCTTAACCGCTTAAAAACGATTGTAATGCTGTCAGGCTTTTAATTAGCGGAAACTGCTCGAGTTTTACTTAAAACAGGTATTGCTTCATCTTCTGTTTGTAAGAAAGCTGCAGAGAAAAAACTCATATCAGGCATAACTGGATAGCTGGGAATTCCTGTAATGATAAGGCCTTCGTCTTTGCTCCCCGCCCATAAACGAACAAAGTAAGTCTCACCTCCAACTAACTCCAGATCGTAATCAATTGGAGGCACTTCAACATCCCAGGCCCATTTTGTTTGGATGTTATATCTACCTGGTGCAAGCACTAATCTGTAATAGGTTTTATTTGGCAGTTCCGTAACCTGTTTACCATTGATAAGGATGTCGGGCTTCCGAAAATCAGCAGTATCATCATCCCTGTATAGATATAATATTGCCTCTTGCGATGAAGCATATTCAATGCTTTGGAAAGCCTTTCCTTTACCTGCTGCTACACAACCTTGAAGGCATATAATGAATGAAACTAAATATAAGCATCTAATCAACATTTAAGATTCCTTAGCAGTATCTTTGAAGTAGGGAGATACGCTCGTCTTGAAAGGAGGGAGCAAGGGATATTGTAGAGGTTTGAACCAACAAGCGGTTTATAGACAGCACCGTCATTTTCCTCCGATAAAAATGAGTACGTACAATCATCAATTGAATCATCTTGAACAGGCCGCCAATATGTATCAGATCATTCTTCAATGCAACTAACAGTGATGTCCGCTAATCGCACAAAACAGCCTTAGTGAACAGAAATCTTTCCTTTCCCTCTGAAATCTAGTTCTGCTGTTTTGATTTGTTCTTGAATACCATATACGTCAACAAGTTACGGGCTCAGAACCCTATTTTAAACACAAGGTCTCCAACGCATGGATAACAAAAATAAACAGCTCATATTTATCATCTGTTAGCCACTAGCCACTAGCCACTAGCCACTAGCCACTAGCCACTAGCCACTAGCCACTAGCCACTAGCCACTAGCCACTAGCCACTAGCCACTAGCCACTAGCCACTAGCCACTAGCCTATTTATAATCAAACTTCATTCCATAGAATTCAGCAGGGGGCGTTTGCATGATTGTTGTCCGTGATTTACAGGCTTGGAGTAAGCAGAGTTAAGCTATCCTGCTTGTTCTTGTCAGAACACTAGTTTAATTCGCCTGTAATTACCCGGTCTGTAAGCCGGGGTTCACGAGAATCCCATTTCTGTGCATACAAGTTTTTGTATGTGCGTTTTGCTATGCATTTTTTTGGGATAACAACATGCAGATTAGTACCCTAATCGACTTAGGCTGGAACCACTTTTTTCAGTCTCAGCTCACCCTTAATGAACTAGAAACACAGCTGCCTTTTCGCGTTAGCGGCGTTCAGCGTAACCTGATTGACTGTATCGGTATGGACAGTGAAAACCATGCTCAACAGGTCCAGATATCAACTTATCACTGGCGTAATGAAGAACCGGAAAATCATCCTACTGTAGGCGACTGGTTGATGCTGGATACGGATTTTCAGCCGCTTAAATTACTTGAGCGAAAAAGCCAGATTCAGCGTAAAGCGGCTGGCCAACAGGCTTATATCCAGATAATCGCGGCCAATCTGGATACCTTGTTTATTACCAGTTCCTGCAACGATGATTTTAATCTCAACCGTATCGAGCGTTATCTGGCGATTGCGGCTGAAACCAATATTCATGCTGTACTGGTTCTGACAAAAAAAGACCTGAGCTCAGACCCTTCGGAATATCTCGATCAACTGCAACAAAGCCATCCGTTACTTTCGGTGGAACTGGTTAATGCTACTGATCCTGAGTCAGTAGCGGTTCTTAAATCCTGGATCGGTAACGGTCAAACGGTTGCGCTGGTTGGATCATCCGGCGTAGGTAAATCAACCCTGACCAATATGCTTAAAGGTACGGATGATCAGGATACTGCCGCCATTCGCGAGAGTGATAGCAAGGGAAGGCATACCACTACATCGCGGAGTTTACATCTGCTCCCCGATGGCGGTCTGCTTTTAGATACGCCGGGGATGCGGGAGCTTCAGATTGTGGACAGTGAAGAGGGCATCCATGCCACCTTTGCTGATATTAGCGAGCTGGCGAAAAACTGCCGGTTTGGTGATTGTGGCCACCATAATGAACCGGGCTGTGCTGTGATAGCAGAAGTCGAAGCGGGCAAATTAGACCCACGTCGATTGGAAAACTACCAGAAATTGTTGCTGGAACAGCTTCGTAATAATGAATCGATTGCTCAGCGTCGTCAAAGTGATAGGGCTTTAGGTAAGTTCTATAAACAGGCAAAACTCAGTGCCAAACGTTTTAAATCAAGGGACTGAATTTAGTCTTTACCAAGGTGATTACCTGGGATAGCTATCCCTGGTGGTCACCACCTAAGAATGCCTAGCCCGGATTTTTCATGAAGCCGCTTTAAAATATACTGCGAGCCTTATAGTGGCTGGTTTTCTCATATAATTAGCAAGTTACACTATGTAATCAACCTATCACTGATCTGTTTTCTTAAAAATCTGGCGTTGCACTTTTTATCATCTTTCTTGAGCCTTGGAACCACCAAGGCCCTGTAAAAGATAAAAACAATTGCTTAGCCATATTTCCCAGAAATTCCGATCTCTTCATTAAATATCCGGGCTAGAT
>NZ_JAAEQH010000134.1 GCF_024231755.1 Neptuniibacter sp. | reverse complement strand
CAAAATATGCTGCGGTAGAACGCCAATGGAAACATTGCTTGATGGTAAATCGATTTGGGCAGAGAAGAATTTAGCCCAGATCTAAACTGACAGACACCAGATAGAAACGGGTAACTGTCAGATCAAGTCTGAGCTACTACATCCTAGCAGCTGCGAAGCTGAATTCTAGCTCCTGGTAGCCGTAGGCGTCCGAGCCACTGCCTTACTGCTCTTCCGCATCATCAAACATTTCATCGTCTTCGTACTCATCCATATTCAGATAGATAAGCTCTTCAGTATAATCTTCCATAGTTTTGTCCTCTTTTTAAATTTCGAGACTCACTTTAGGCATTCTTGATTGCCTTTGTGTTACTGAATTGTTGCATTTGTATGACTCAGCACATTACACAGGGGACAGGTTTAAACCTGTCCCCCAAGCCGATTTCTTTAACCCAGCTACCTCTTCCTCAATGTAATGAGGCAGGGGTTGAGTTGTGGGTGTTGCGCTTGGATCAGACCGATGCACGTATCAGCGGCAATAAGTGGTTTAAGCTTAAGTACAATCTGGAACAGGCGTTGAGTGGTGGTTACAGATCCCTATTGAGTTTTGGTGGCGCTTATTCCAACCATATTCATGCGTTGGCCTGGGCCGCTAAGGAGTTAGATATTCCCTGTGTAGGTGTAATTCGGGGTGAGTCGGAATACGCAACCAATCCTACCTTGTCCGATGCCACAGAGTGGGGGATGCAGCTCAGGTTTGTAAACCGGCAGCAGTATCGACGCAGGGCTGAACCTGACTTTATTAAAGAGTTAATTGATCAACTACCGGGATCCCTAAAGCCAGTTTATCAGGTGCCGGAAGGTGGCAGTAATGCACTGGCGGTTAAGGGCTGTATGGAGATTCTTTCTGATCAGACGATCGGGCCATTCAATCCAACCCATGTGGTTTTGCCCTGTGGTACAGGTGGTACTTTATCTGGAGTGGCTCTTTCTCGACCGGATATTGAAGTTATTGGTATTCCTGTGCTGAAGAAAGCGGAGTTCCTCTATGAGGATATAAGGAAACTTATTTCAGGAGCCGGTGAAACTGATCCGCAGAACTGGCAATTGGACCTAGAAGGGCATTTTGGTGGTTATGCCAAAACTTCCCCAGAACTTCTTCAATTTATTGAGCAGATGGATGAGCAGTATGAACTACCACTGGATCAGGTCTATACCGGAAAAATGATGAAGCGTCTCATCGAGTTAGTGGAGCAGGGCCGATTTACGAAGGGTAGTAAAATACTGGCTATTCATACTGGAGGATTACAAGGCATGCGAACAGTATATGGTCCTAAAAACTAGAAGAAAAAACAGCAGGATAGTGTGATAATCCCTTTCAATATGAAAATCGTCGATTCGGAGTAAAGATGGATTACTTTCGTAATATTGGTTTGATTGGTCGTTTAGGTAGTAAATCAGTTATCGATACCCTTAAGCATCTGGTTCGTTTTCTGAGTGATCGGGGCTTAAACACAATCATTGACGAAAGAATTGCTCAGGTAATGCCAGGGCATGGTCAGCAGACCAGTACCCAGAAGATGATGGGTGAGATTTGTGATCTGGTGATTGTGGTCGGCGGTGATGGAAGTCTGCTGGGTGCAGCGCGTTCTCTGGCTCAGTACCACGTACCTGTTCTGGGTGTTAACCGTGGTAATCTGGGTTTCCTGACAGATATCTCTCCGGATGAGATCGAAGAAAAAGTTACCGAAGTTCTGGAAGGCAAATACACCGTAGACAGTCGTTTCCTGTTGGATGTGATTGTTAAACGTGATGGTGTGCCGATTGGTGAAGCAACAGCATTAAACGACTGTGTTCTTCACCCGGGTAAAGCTGCACGAATGATCAAGTTTGAACTGTATATTGAAGGGCAGTTTGTTTATACCCAGAAATCTGACGGTTTGATTATCTCTACGCCAACAGGTTCAACTGCTTATTCCCTATCTGGCGGTGGCCCGATTATGCATCCTAAACTGGATGCCTTGGTGTTGGTGCCAATGTTCCCGCACACATTGTCCAGTCGCCCGATTGTGGTGAATGGTAATAGCGAGCTGAAACTAGTCATCAGCCCGGATAACGGCGCATATCCAACCGTTTCCTGTGATGGCCAAAAAGATATCTCTTGTGCTCCAGGTGATACGATCACCGTCCATAAGAAGCCGCATAAACTGAAGCTTCTTCATCCTCTGAACTATGATTTCTACAGTACCTGCCGTGAGAAACTGGGCTGGGGTACTAAGCTCGGAGATTAATGTGTCAGAGCAAGTGAAAGGATATGACCTGATCGGCGATATTCACGGTTGTGCACTCAGCCTTGAACTGCTGTTGTCGAAAATGGGTTACAGCAAAGTTGATGGGGTGTATCAGCATCCTGAGCGTCAGGTAATTTACCTCGGCGATATCGTTGATCGCGGGCCTCGTATCCGTGAAGCCCTGCATATCGCTTACGATATGGTGAAAGGTGGTCATGCCCATATCGTGATGGGTAATCACGAATACAACTACCTGAGTTACATTACCAAAGGTAAAGAGGGTAGTGGTATGAGCTACCTGCGTGAGCATAACCCTCGTCACCACCGTATTCTTGCGGAAACGCTGGCTCAACTGGAGGATTACCCAGAAGAGCAGGAGATGTTTGAACAGTGGATTCGTGAAATGCCGATGTACCTGGAGTTTGATAACTTCCGGGTGATCCATGCCTGTTGGCACCAGAAACTGATTGATCGTTTTGAAGCCAAATATCCTAATCATGTTATTGATGATGAATTCCTGCACCGTTCATCAAAGCGCGGAACTTTTGAATGGGCGCTGATGGATCGTCTGCTGCGAGGCACACACCTGCGTTTGCCGAATGGTGAGGTGATGGTGAGTAAAGATGGCTTTGAACGACGCTTCTTCCGTACCAAGTTCTGGGCAGAAGAACCGGAGTATTACGGGGATGTAGTGTTCCAGCCAGATCCGTTACCTGAACATGTGGCACGTTTGCCACTGACGGAACAGGATTTTAATGATCTGATTTATTATGGCCCTGAAGAAAAAATGCTTTTTATTGGCCATTACTGGAGAGAAGGGGAGCCTTCCCCAATTACCCCGAATATAGCCTGCCTTGATTACAGCGCGGTTAAATACGGCAAGCTGGTGGCTTATCAGTTGGATGATGAGAAAACGATCCAGCAGGATAAGTTTATCTGGGTGGATGTTCAGACCGAAATTGCCGATGTGCTGGGTTGCCGATGATTAAAGCCTTCAGTGCTCCGCTGCAGGAAGATCTCACAGAGTTCACTCAGTTTCTCTGGCAGAACGAGATTCCGCATCGGGTACTGGAGTTTGATGATCGTCAGGAGTTGTGGGTCGCGCGTTCTATCAGCAGTGAGCAGATTTGCAGACTATTTGAACTCTGGCGTCGAGGCGAAGACCTTTCTCAACTGAATATCTCAGTTAACCATAATCAGGGACAGAATGATTTTTTCACAACCGCCAAACGGGCATGGTTTAGTACAGCGTTGATTTTTTTCAGTGCAATGCTGAGCTTCTTGATCGGATTTGGCGAGAATATAGACCTTCTGCGTCACTTTACGTTTACAGAGATCTTCCTGCAGGGTGATAACTTATATACCCGAGCTTTGCTACATAATGTTGAATCTTTCCAGCTGTGGCGTTTTATCTCACCTATCTTCCTCCACTTCAGTGCGCCGCATATTATTTTCAACGCGTTATGGATCTGGATTGTAGGTACGCGCATGGAAATAATGCAGGGGCGATTACCTCTGTTGTTGCTGGTTCTGTTCGCAGGTGTTGCCTCAAACTTTGCCCAGTACTGGGTGAGCGGTCCTATGTTTGGAGGGTTGTCGGGAATAGTTTTCGCGCTACTGGGTTACGCCTGGTTATGGGATAAGCTCAATTCTGCCAACCGTTTCGGGCTTCCGCCTGCGCTTATGGGCTTTATGCTGTTCTGGTTAGTCTTGGGTTATACCGGCGTATTGGAAGGCATTGGGTTTGGTGCTATTGCCAACACTGCGCATCTGGTAGGGTTGATTGCTGGTTTAATCTTTGTCCCAGTGGGACGATTGTTCATTAAGCGTTAGATTTTTTGAGAGTAAATTTATGGATGCCACAATGTTGTCCCCGGAGTTGAATCAACGTTACGAGCAACAGCGGCAATCCCTCCCGGCTGAGGTGGAAGGTTATTACCTGCAGACACCTTTAGGCCCGGTTTGGACAATGGAAGCTGGGCGGAAAGATGCGCCACCTCTTATAGCGCTTCATGGTTTACACACACCGGCGCCTTTCAATCTAGAACTACTGTGGCCACTGACTCAGCATTTCCGTGTTATCTCACCGGATATCCCAGGTCAGGCGGGTAAAACACCAGGCATTGCTCCTTTACCTTCTCATCATGCTTATGCTCTCTGGCTTGAGCAGGTGATGGATTCTCTGGAAATTGCCTCTTGCCCTATGGTGGGTTTGTCGTTTGGTGGTGCTGTGCTGCTGGATCTTGCTGCTCTAAACCCGAAACGGATCAGTGCTGCTTCCTTGATTGTACCTGCGGGTTTCTTCAGGCCTTTATGGCGACCATTGACCAAGCTGGTTTTACCCTTGGTTAGTTTTAAGTTGAACTCCGACCAAACCCACTTTGATTCCCTGATGAAACCCTTGATGGGAGATAACTGGCCTGAGCTGGAAGCGTATTACTTTGCAACATTCCAGGCAGGCATTCCTATGACATTAATGCCCCCGGGGCCATACCATCTTGAGAATCTGGTCGATTTCTATGCTCCGGTTCAAATGTTTACTGCATCTGAAGATGTGTATTTCGCTCCGGATAAACTGGCAGAAAAAGCCCGGCTTGCACTTGGCAGTTTGAAGGAAGTGCATGAAATACAGGATTTTCATATTCCAAGTAGCGAGAATCGTCAGTTTATACAGCGGGAATGCGTGCGCTTTTTATGTAGCAAAAGCGCGTGATAAAAGCCTGTAACAAATACACTGTGTGATAAACTTCTCTTACTGATAATTAGTCAGTGATATAGAACAGTTAATGACTCATATGAGAACAGTTAATGACTTATGAAGAACTGATTCAGGCGATGACGCCTGAGATGCATCAATCCCTTAAGCGT
>NZ_JAAEQH010000133.1 GCF_024231755.1 Neptuniibacter sp. | reverse complement strand
TGCACTTACTTATTAAAATGGCAAAATTAAAAGATATGGCTAGCAGCAATCAGAAAAAAAATGCTTGCCTCGGAAAAATCCTCATTTTTATATTATTGCTAATAGCTAGCAGCTTTACGAGTGTGTATGCACAATGTCCAATTACAATAAGTGGCGTTAGTGCCCGTGATACAATTTGTGTGTCAGATGTATCTTATACTTTTGAAGGTATAACTGTAAGTACAGGAACCATTCAATGGAAAACTAACCAGCAGATTGGTCAGTTTCTTTTGGGAAATACAGCCAACCCAACTTATTATCCAGGACCCGGTGAATCGGGAGATGTTGTATTAACCATAACGGTCTCCAGTACTTCATGTACAGATGTTAGTGAGCAAATGATCCTCTTCATTCAGCCCGAACCAAGTGTAGATGCAGGAGGCGATACAACTATTTGCTGGGGAGGCCAGGGAAGCGATGTATATATTGAAGGCGCAAATACAAGCCTTCCCAACAATGTAATTTGGATGCGTGAAGGAACTGGAGATTTTAATAGTAAATTCCTGGTGAATCCCAGGTATTTTCCAAGTACAAACGATTATGATAACGGAGGAGTTACTTTAATAATGACAGTTACAGCTACTGATCCTTGCCCAGGGGTATACGCTGACACAATGGAAATAACATTTATTGCCCCTCCAACAGCAGGTACTGTATATGATGATACAATTTGTGAATCAGATGGATTTTATGAGTTTACAGGTATAACTGCAGGTGAAGGAAGTATTGAATGGTCGGGAGGGCTTGGTTATTTTTCACCAAGCCAGTATGTGGAGAACCCAACTTATTATTTAGGATCCGGTGAATCGGGATCTGTTGTATTAACCATGACGGTCTCCAATGCTCCATGTACAGCTGATAGTGATGATATGACCCTCACCATTCAGCCCGAACCATTTGTATATGCAGGAGGCAGCAATATAGATGTTTGCCAGGGAAGCAATGTATTTCTTGAAGATGCAAATAAAAGCGATCTCAGCACTGTATTTTGGACACATGACGGATATGGAGATTTTGATGATGAAACCAAGGTAAAGCCTATTTATTATCCAGATGCCCAGGATTATAATATTGGCAGCGTTACTTTAACAGTGACAGCTACAGCTATTGATCCTTGCTCAGGGTCATACACTGATGACATAGACGTAACATTTATTGCCCCTCCAACAGCATATGAGCTAGAGAATGCAGCAATTTGTGAATCAAAGACATCTTATGCTTTTTCAGGTATAACTGTAAGTGAAGGAAGCATTGAATGGACGACGGGAGGGTCTGGTTATTTTACTGGCAAAACTACAGCCAACCCAACTTATTATCCAAACGGTGAATTGGGAGATGTTGACTTAACCATGACGGTCTCCAATGCTCCATGTGCAGATTATAGTGATGTTATGACCCTCAGCATTCAGCCCGAACCATTTGTATATGCAGGAGATCATATATATGATGTTTGCCAGGGAAGTGATGTATATATTCCTAATGCAAGTGAAAACTATACCGACGGGATAACTTGGACGACGACTAGCGGATCTGGATCTTTTAGTGGTACTGAACACCGGATTGATCCTACTTATACACCAAGTGCAACCGATTATCTTATTGGCAGCGTTATTTTAAAAATAACAGGTGAAGCTCTTACTCCTTGCTCAGAGTCAGAGAGTGATGCAATGGTGGTAACATTTATTGCTCCTCCGACAGCAGATGCTGGAATTGATGCAACAATTTGTGGGGGAGACATTTATAAAATTTCTACTTCTTCATATACAAATGGAGACATCTTTTGGACTAGTAATGGAAATGGTACCTTCGACGACGATGAAGCTCGATTTCCAATATATACTCCTGGCTCAGATGATATAACTAACAGATCCGTAATTTTAACATTAACAGTAACCCCTACTAATTCTCTATGTTCAGGATATTCAGAAGCAAAAGACGTGATGACACTAACAATAGCAGACATCAGCCTGAATCCAGAAAATGTATATGCAGGAGTGGATGCTACTCTGTGTGGTAATGGCGGTTATTATTTAGAATATGCGACAGCAGAAAATTCCCCAACCCTTGTATGGACAACTTCTTCAGCAACCGGTTATTTTTCTCACATCAATCGTCTAAATCCTGTTTATTATCCAGGGCCAGCTGATATTGGAGATGTAACATTAAAATTGACTGCTACTGGATGTTCTGGAGCTGAAACGTCTGATCAAATGATATTGACTGTCGACCCATTGCCAACCATTAGTCTGTCAACTACTGGCATCATTTGTGAAACAGAGATGTTTTATATAACCCCAACGGTAGGAAACGCATCTTCCGTTTTATGGGCAAGCAACACCAACGGTAGCCCCGGTACTTTTACCCCTTTGACTACTGCAAGTACAACGTATGATCCAAGTGATACAGAAATCGCTATTGGTAGTGTAAGATTAACGTTAACTGCGTACGGTGATCAAACAACTGGATGTGATAATACAGCCACTCAATCTATTTATTTAACAATTATTGGAGAGCCGGTAATTGACGCAGGAGCTGATGAAGTAATTTGCGAAAGTGGATTTACGGTATCCGGTGTTAGCGAAGACCCCACAACCTACTCCACTATTCTTTGGACTAGCTCTGGTTCTTCTGGAACTTTAACTGATGCAACAAGCTTAACGCCAACATATACGCCAAGTACAACTGATATCAGTAATGGTTTTGTTTATCTTCGGATGACAGCACAGCCGGTTAGTCCATGCTCTACAGCAGCTACGGATTCAATTAGGGTTACCATAAGTAAAGCACCTATAGTGGATGCAGGGCAAGATGCTACCAGATGTGAAGGTATTGATTATCTAATTCCTGGGGCTTGGGCTTCCAATTCCAATGATTTGCTTTGGACAGCAACAACAGGGAGCGGGACTTTTGAGAACCCGGATAAAGCAGACGCAACTTATAAGCCCGTTTCTGAAGATATTGAACTTGGTCATGTTATCTTAAAATTAACGGCACAACCCACATCTGGATCTCCTTGTAGTGAAGTATCGGATGAGA
The DNA here is from genome assembly GCF_024231755.1 of Neptuniibacter sp. GTDB lineage: Bacteria > Pseudomonadota > Gammaproteobacteria > Pseudomonadales > Balneatricaceae > Neptuniibacter. The sequence goes on along the minus strand of NZ_JAAEQH010000133.1, from coordinate 361 downwards.
CTACTCTGTATCTCCAGAAATTACCTACCGTTTCTACGGGTGCCTCAACGGCATATATTTGTGAAGGTTATACTTATACAACTGATCATGCAACAGTTAGTGATAACGAAAACAATATAACTGTGTGGTCTCGTGATGGAGATGGTAATTTTGGTGATGACTCACAGGTAAATACAACTTATACCCCAGGCATTGAAGATATTACCAATGGATCAGTAACCCTGACATTAGCAGCTCCCAGTATTTCGCCATGTTCAGATACAGTATTTGATGAAATCACATTAATTATTGATCAAATCCCCACAGCTGATGCAGGCCCTTCACTAGACACTATTTGTAAAACTGGTTTCTATAAAACAAC
>NZ_JAAEQH010000132.1 GCF_024231755.1 Neptuniibacter sp. | reverse complement strand
CCCCATTGAGAATATCTCTTTCAAGAAAGATAGCTCTCTGGCCATGCTCTGGGCCGCTCAGCAGAAAGGCTGGGAACTATGGTACATGGAACAGCAACATCTGTTTTCCCGTGATGGCAAAGCACAGGCGAAAATGGCGCCCCTCACGGTGGCTATGGATGAAAACAACTGGTTTGAACGCGGAGAGTACCAAACTCAGGATCTATCCGAGCTGAATGTTATCCTGATGCGCAAAGATCCTCCGTTTGATAACGAATTTATCTATACCACCTATCTGCTGGAACAGGCAGAAAAAGAGGGCACGCTTATCGTTAATAAACCGCAGAGCCTGCGCGATTTTAACGAGAAACTTTTCGCCACCCACTTCCCTCAATGCTGCCCTCCAGTTCTGGTCAGCAAGCATGAAGATCTTCTACGAGAGTTCCACCGTGAGCATGGCGATGTAATTTTCAAACCATTAGATGGCATGGGTGGTTCACAGATCTACCGCATCAAAGAAGATGGATTGAATCTAGGGGTAATTATTGAGACGTTGACTGAACATGGTCAGCAAACCATCATGGCTCAGAAATACATCCCTGAAATTGTAGACGGTGACAAACGAATCCTTCTGGTAGATGGACACCCGGTTCCTTATGCACTAGCCCGAATTCCTACCGGTGGTGAAACAAGAGGAAACCTGGCAGCTGGTGGCCGTGGCGAAGGCCGCGAATTAACAGACCGGGACCTATGGATTTGTAAGCAGGTTGCACCTACTCTCAAAGAGAAAGGGCTGCTGTTTGTAGGCTTAGACGTTATTGGCGATTATCTGACAGAGATTAACGTTACCAGCCCAACCTGTATTCGCGAGCTGAACAATCAGTTTGGCCTGGATATCGGCATGCAGCTGATGGATGCGATCGAACGTAAACTTCAAATTCAGTAAAGCGGTATTAAAGAGGCCCCAACAGAGTGAACACCGTTGCCACACAAGCTGTAACTGCTGCTGACCGCTTAGGCTTCACTCTGTTTTTCGCTGTTGCACTACACGCTGTAACTATCATTGGCATCACCTTCACAGCTGAAGACAAACGTCCACCGCAAAAAACTATCGAAGTTACTCTCGCACAATACCAGCAGAAAGAAACACCCAAAGAAGCGGACTTTATAGCTCAGGCAAATCAAGCAGGCAGCGGTAACAGCGAGGAAAAAAGTCTGCCAGCTACCAACCAGAAAGCTTCTTTTCAGGATCAGCAGATCAACACCCTAGCACCACAACAGAATTCTGTTAAAGCGCCTGTAAAAGAAGTTCAGCAACCTAAACCAGCACCACAAAAAGCCTCTCCAGAACCACAAAAATCGATTGCCGTCAGCACCCCCAAAAAACAGGTGGTAACTACCACTGCATCAAAACCGAAACAAGCCGCAGCAAAAGCAGCCAAGCCAGAACCAGAGAAGGTGAAAGCAGCATCTCCCGGCACAGCTACATCCCTACTAGCACGCAGCCTAGAAATCGCCAGCTTACAGGCAGATTTAGATAATCATCGAGAGATGATGGCGAGAAAACCTCGTATTAAACGACTAACCTCAGCTTCTACACAAAAACGTGAAGATGCTCTCTATTTGGATAACTGGCGCAAGAAAATTGAGAACGTAGGCAACCTAAACTATCCGGAAGAAGCCAGACGCAACAAGATGTACGGCAGTTTGCGTCTATTGGTTGCCGTTAATCCTGACGGTTCTGTAAAGAACATCGAAATTTTGCAATCGTCTGGCAGACGGATCCTGGATGATGCAGCAATTCGCATCGTACGCCTCGCCGCTCCATTCCAACCCTTTCCAGTTGAGATGAGAAAAAGTACGGATATTCTGGAGATAATCCGTACCTGGAAATTTGAGAAAAGAGCCTATGTATACTAATTCTTAATACAGTGCATTTTTAAGAGTCCGCATTATGACACCATCCAGCCAATGTCTCCGGGACCACTTTCTGATCTCCATGCCTCACCTTAATGATCAGAACTTTTCACAAACTGTTACCTATATATGCGATCATAGCGAGTACGGTGCGATGGGTATTGTTGTTAATCGCCCCGTAGGCATTACCCTATCTGAACTTTGCGATCATCTTAATCTGCACTGCCCCTCCATAGCCAATCAGCAACAAGAGATTTTCAGTGGAGGCCCCGTTCGCAATGACCGGGGTTACGTACTACATAAAGCCACCGATCCTGTTGAGTGGGCTTCTAGCCACTGCATAGCTGATAACATCTACCTCAGCACCTCAATGGACGCTATAGAGGCTGCCGCAGAGGGCCGCTTCAATCATGACTATCTGATCGCACTGGGCTGTGCAGGTTGGGGACCCGGTCAATTAGAACAAGAACTCAGCGACAATGCCTGGTTAAGCTGTCCCGCAAATTCAGATATACTATTCAGCATTCCGGTCGGGGAGCGACTACAAGCAGCAGCCTCCACGTTAGGCATCAATCTTGACCTCCTGACCGCCCACAGTGGACACGCCTGAAACCTAATCTATCAGGCATAATTAGCCCTATAGAATAAGGTTCTACCCTTAAATGAGCAGTACAATTAATCAGGCACTGGCTTTTGATTTTGGCACCAGCCGTATAGGTGTAGCTACTGGCCAATCCATTACAGGCACAGCCTCTCCGCTCAATCCTATTTCTGCCCGCGATGGCATCCCTGATTGGGACCAACTCGCCACTCTTATAAACGAGTGGCAACCCAATGCGTTAGTGATTGGAATTCCGCTGAATTACGACGGCACAATCAGTGACATGGCTCATCGAGCCCGTAAGTTTGCCAACCGTTTACACGAAAGGTATAAAATCCCCTGCTTTTTGATGGATGAGCGCCTCTCCACTGCGGAAGCAAAAGAGATCCATTTTGCAGCAGGGGGCAGTGACAATTTTAAAGAAGAATCGGTTGACGGGTTGGCGGCTCAACTAATTCTGGAAAGCTGGTTTAACTGCGAAATCCGCATACCCAGCCATACTCGATTGGAGGATGTATATGACCTCAAGCGCTCTTAACGCAGAGGCACTGCTAGATAAGTTAAAGCATGAGCTTTCAGCTTTGTTATCACAGGGCAAAAAAAATGATCCACTGATGATAGGTATCCATACCGGCGGGGTCTGGCTTGCTGAACGCCTGCATAAAGAGCTGGATATCAACAGTCCTTTGGGCGTTCTAGATATATCTTTCCACCGCGACGACTTCGAGCAGTCTGGACTGAACCCGAAAGTACAGCCCTCCAATCTACCATCACCAACCGAAGGCCGACATGTGATTCTGGTTGACGATGTCATTATGAGTGGACGCACTATCCGAGCTGCAATGAATGAACTGTTTGACTATGGCCGCCCAGCTTCTGTGACTCTGATCACCCTGCTTGATCTGCAACAACGCGAACTACCAATTCAGGCAGATATTATTGGTGGCACATTGGCCATTGGCCCTGAGCAGTCAGTTAAACTTACCGGTCCTGAGCCACTTGCTCTGGAAATCCGCAACCGTTCTTAATATTGAGTAGCTATCATGTTTGAACAAACTGATCCGAATCAGATTCAGCTTACTGATGAAGGTGGACTGAAGCACTTTATAACGACGGAAGGTCTCTCACGCGAACTGCTGACCGACATACTTGATAGAGCAGATTCCTTTGTAGATATGAGTGCTAAGCAGGTTAAGAAAGTACCTCTGCTACGTGGTAAAACGGTTGTGAACCTGTTTTTTGAAGCCAGCACCCGTACCTTGTCCACGTTTGAGTTGGCAGCGAAACGTCTATCCGCGGATGTACTCAATTTAAATATCAGTACCTCTTCCACCTCCAAAGGTGAAACACTTAAAGACACGCTGATGACGCTGCATGCAATGCACTCAGATATGTTTGTAGTACGTCACTCCAGCAGTGGTGCGGCACACTTTATCGCAGAACATGTCACTCCTGATGTTGCAGTTATTAACGCAGGTGATGGTCGTCATGCTCATCCGACTCAGGCAATGTTAGATATGCTGACTATCCGTCAGGCGAAAGGTGATTTTACGCCTTTAACTGTAGCTATCGTTGGTGACATTCTGCATTCCCGTGTTGCACGCTCTCAGATCCACGCTCTGCGTACGCTTGGCGTCAGTGAGATCCGCGTTATCGCACCCAACACCCTATTACCACGCAACATCGAATCTCTCGGCGTTAAGGTTTACACAAATATGCAGCAAGGCATTAAAGATGTAGATGTGGTTATGATGCTCCGCCTGCAGAAAGAGCGCATGAACAGCGCACTACTGCCAAGTGAAAGCGAGTTTTATAAACTCTACGGCCTGACTATGGATAAACTGGCACTGGCAAAACCCGATGCGGTAGTCATGCATCCGGGACCGATTAACCGTGGTGTAGAGATCGCATCTTCTGTAGCCGATGGCGAAAAGTCGCTTATCCTTGATCAGGTGACTAACGGTATTGCCGTGCGAATGGCGGTCATGTCCATGGCTATGAGTGGCCAAACCAAAAACCGTTCCGAATTAACTGAAGCTGGAGAGTAATAGCAATGAATATTCTAATTCAGGGCGGGCGTATTATTGATCCAGCAACAGAAACCGATAGCGTCGGTGATCTGTATATTCAGGATGGTAAAATTGCTGCCATCAATTCAGCACCTGCAGATTTCAGCGCTGATCAGACTATTGATGCCCACGGCCAGATTGTCTGCCCAGGCCTGGTTGATATGAGTGCTCACGCTCGTGAGCCCGGCCCATCTCAAAAAGGCTCGATCAAAACTGAATCTTCTGCCGCAGTTGCCGGAGGAGTAACTACATTTGTGACTCCACCTACCAGCAGCCCGGTGGTAGATACACCTGCAGTTGCAGAGCTAATCAAAGACCGCTGCCAGGAAGCTGGCAAGATGCGCATTTTGCCAATGGGTGCTCTAACCAAAGGT
>NZ_JAAEQH010000131.1 GCF_024231755.1 Neptuniibacter sp. | reverse complement strand
CGTTACGGCGAAGAAACGCTGATGGCCCACAACCACGACCGCGCAACCCAATAAGAATAATAGGAATACAACCGCAATGACTATTGAAATAAAAACCGCGACGTTAGAGCCGGTACGCAATACCTTTGCACACATTGAGCGTCGCTTTGGTGATAAGCCGGCGACTCGTTATCAGGAAGCTACGTACGACGTTCAGTCAGAAGCTTATTTCCATTACCGCCCACTGTGGCAGCCGGATAAGGAACTGAACGATCCAACCCGTACCGAAATCAAGATGGAAGACTGGTATGCGTTTAAAGATCCGCGCCAGTTCTATTACGGAGCTTACGTACAGCAGCGCTCCAAAATGCAGGAAGTGGCTGAGAATAATTACGCGTTCTTTGAAAAACGAGATCTGGCTCGTCACCTGCCGGAAGATATGAAAGCGAAACTGATCCGCTATCTGGTACCACTACGTCATGTTGAGCACGGTGCGAATCTGAACAACATGTATGCCAGCGCTTATGGCTACGGTACTGCGATTACTCAGGCTTGCCTGTACAACGGTATGGACCGTTTAGGTATTGCGCAATATCTATCACGTATTGGTTTGATCCTTGATGGCAACAGTGGTGATGCACTGGCGGAAGCGAAGCTTAACTGGCTGGACGAGAAGATCTGGCAGGGCGTTCGTGCCGCAGTGGAAGAGATGACCACAACTGAAGACTGGTTCGAAGTTCTGGTTGCCCAGGACGTAGTGATGGATTCTCTGATTAATGACCTGTTCTACAACCAGTTCGATCAGTGGCTACAGGATAACGGTGCTCAGGATGTGGGCATGTTAACTGAGTTTATGCAGGTATGGGCAAAAGACACTAACCGTTGGGTTGATGCCGTACTGAAAATAGCAGCTGCGGAATCTGCAGAGAACAAAGCGCTGCTGGAACAGTGGGTAACTAAGTGGAAAGGCAAAGTACTGCCTGCAATGGAGCTGTTGGCTGGAGAGATGCTGGGTGCTGAAGCACTGGCTCAGGCTGAAGCGGCTCTGGATAAGCGTTTGAACAAAGCTGGTCTGTTTAAGTAAGAGGATTCAAAGATGTCAAAAGTATATATCGCACTGCAGGACAACGATGAGTCCCGCTACATCGTAGAGGCAATTGAAGAAGATAACCCGGATGCGACGGTTATCCATATGCCAGCGATGATCCGTATCGAGAAGGAAGGTCGTCTGACCGTTAACCGTGAAACGGTTGAAGAGAAGATGGGTCGTGACTGGGATGTGCAGGAGCTGCACGTCAACCTGATCACTCTGGGTGGCAACGTTGAAGAAGACGATGACAGCCTGAGCCTGCATTGGAATCAGTAGTACGGATATTAAGTCGTCCGAGCGAACAAGAATAAAAGGTCTGAATCATGGCTAAGAAACTGAATATTAAAGATAAATACCGTCTGCTGACGCGTGACCTGGATTGGGAATATTCCTACGCAGATCGTAAAGAAGCGTTTCCATTCGAAGAGTTTGAAGGCATCAAAATTACTGACTGGTCTAAGTGGGAAGACCCATTCCGTCTGACCATGGATGCTTACTGGAAGTACCAGGCTGAGAAAGAGAAGAAACTTTACGCAATCTTCGATGCATTCTCTCAGAACAACGGTCACCTGAACGTTGTTGATCCACGTTACGTAAATGCGATCAAAATTTTCCTGACAGGTGTATCACCACTTGAGTATCAGGCTTACCAGGGCTTTGCTCATGTAGGTCGTCAGTTCGGTGGCGTAGGTGCACGTGTTGCGTGTCAGATGCAGTCACTGGATGAGCTGCGTCACGTACAGACGCAGATCCACGCGATGAGCCACTACAACAAGTTCTTCGATGGCTTCCAGGAATACAGCCATATGCATGACCGCGTATGGTATCTGTCAGTACCTAAGTCGTTCTTTAACGATGCCCGTGCTGCAGGTCCATTCGAGTTCATGATTGCGATTGGTTTCTCCTTCGAATACGTACTGACTAACTTGCTGTTCGTACCGTTCATGTCCGGTGCGGCGCATAACGGTGATATGGCGACAGTAACCTTTGGTTTCTCTGCGCAGTCTGACGAAGCACGTCACATGACGCTGGGTCTTGAGATCATCAAGTTCCTGCTGGAACAGCACGAAGACAATGTGCCAATCGTTCAGAAGTGGATCGATAAGTGGTTCTGGCGTGGTAGCCGTCTATTGACCATCGTTGCGATGATGATGGACTACATGCTGCCTAACAAAGTGATGTCCTGGAAAGAAGCTTGGGAAGTTTACTTCGAAGAAGCGGGCGGTGCGCTGTTTAAGGATCTGGCCCGTTACGGCATCAAGATGCCTAAGTACGCAGATGTGATCGAGAAAGAGAAAGAGCATATCTCGCATCAGGCTTGGTGGACTTTCTACACCCACGGCCATGCGGCTGGTTTCCATACCTGGATTCCAACTGATGAAGAGCTGGATTGGTTGTCTGAGAAGTACCCTGAAACATTCGACAAGTACTACCGTCCACGTTGGGAACTGGCCAAGAAGATGGAAGCGGAAGGTAAGCGTTTCTACACCCAGGGTCTGCCACAGCTATGTACAACTTGTCAGATCCCAATGCTGTTCACTGAGATGGATGACCCTACTCAGACTTCCTACCGCGATTGCGAGCATGAAGGTGAGCGTTACCACTTCTGTTCTGACGGTTGTAAGGACATCTTCGAAGATGAACCAGAGAAGTTTGTACAGTCCTGGCTGCCAGTACACCAGATCTTCCAGGGCAACTGTGGTGGCCCGGATGTTACCGATGTCCTAAGTGACTTCTACCGCATGAATGTAGGTGCGGACAACATGGATATCAAAGGTTCTCCAGACGAAGAACGCTGGAATAAATGGAAAGGTGTTGCCTAGGTAACAGAATAATAAGAATCCCGGTGGTTTGTTTAGAAGCAATCCACCGGCTTGATCAGAGAGAATAACAATGCCTGTACATGCTATTACGCCTGACTATAAAGGCGAAGTACTCGATAAACGTGAAAACTTTGGTGACAACCAGGTGGTTTATGTGGGTTGGGATCATCACCTGATGTTCTGCGCTGCATTCGCTTACCCAGTGCCACCAGAGATGAAATTCGAAACCCTGTTGAATGAAGTGATGCCTACTACATTCTCACTGCACCCGGAATTTGAAGAAGTGAACTGGGAAACTGCAGAGTGGATGCTGAATGGTCAGCCATTTATTCCACAGATGGACGTATCCCTGATCGACCAGGGTATCGATCACAAATCCCTGCTGCGTTTCCATACGCCAGAGCTGAAAGGCTTCCAGAACGCAGGTGTGTAAGCAAGAAAGAGTTAAAGGGTGAAGTGCTATGAGCTATGAAGTAACAATCGAACCTACCGGTGATGTGATTGAGGTAGATGAAGGACAGACCATTCTGGATGCAGCTTTGCGTCAGGGTGTCTGGCTACCATTCGCCTGCGGTCACGGCACCTGTGCAACCTGCAAATGTCAGGTAACAGAGGGTGATGTTGATCTGGGCAACGCTTCGCCCTTTGCTTTGATGGATATGGAGCGCGACGAGGGAATGATCCTGGCTTGCTGTGCAACGCCGGAATCAGATCTGGTGATCGAAGCAGATATCGATGTGGATGAAGACTTTGAAGGTTATCCGGTACGCGATTTCAAAGCGACGGTAACCGAGATCAAAGATCTGTCACCCACCATCAAAGGTATCCACTTCGAACTGGATGAAGAGATCGAGTTCCAGGCTGGGCAGTATGTAAACTTGAACATCCCAGGTGTGGAAGGTTCGCGTGCTTTCTCTATCGCTAATAAGCCATCGGACAACAACAAACTGGAACTCCACGTACGTCAGGTTCCAGGTGGTGCGGGTACAACTTACCTGCATGAACAGTTGAGCGAAGGCGATGAGCTTGAAGTATCCGGTCCTTACGGCCAGTTCTTTACTCGCTTGTCCGATCCTAAAGGGGCGATCTTTATCGCGGGTGGTTCAGGTCTTTCCAGTCCGCAATCCATGATTATGGAACTGATAGAGAAGGGCGATACCCGTGATATTTATCTGTTCCAGGGCGCACGTAATGTAGCGGAACTCTACAACCGTGAGATCTTTGAAGAACTGGAGAAAGAACACAGCAACTTCAAGTACATCCCTGCACTGAATGAGCCAGAAGCAAGTGATAACTGGGAAGGTTTCACCGGTTTTGTTCATGAAGCGGTAAACACGTACTTTGATGGTCGTTGCGATGGTCACAAAGCTTATCTCTGTGGCCCACCTCCAATGATCGACGCTGCCATCACCACCCTGATGCAGGGCCGATTGTTTGAACGTGATATCCACATGGAGCGTTTCTTTACTGCTGCTGATGGTGCAGAAGAACAGAGTCGTTCAGCGTTGTTCAAACGGATATAACTAAATCCTGTTACACCAAAGCCAGCTTTATGCTGGCTTTTCTTTTGTTGGAGCAGTGTCTCCACCGCGAGAGGTTATCGGCGTGATACCCGCAAGGGGCAACGCCTCCTAAAAAGAAGACCCTCTGGTTTTACTACTTCACTCGTCCTTCCTGCGTTCCACCCGTCATTCCAGCGTAGGCTGGAATCCATGAACCTAACTTATTCAAGTTCCATGTTCTTTTTTGCGGCATGTCTTGATCTACCAGGTAATATGATTGCTTGCTTTTGCTAAAGTGCTAAGTTAGAACTCATATAAAACAGACAGATGGATGTCTGGCATGAGTAGATCAACGATCTTAAGTTTATGAATAGCTGATCATTGCTGTTGCTTATGCAGTTTGCCATGGAAGAGACTCCCCCTTTAATCAGCGTTATCTCTTTCCTTTAAAATTTACATCTGTATTTGTCGCATTTCCATATAGGTAAATTTGCGGACACTCTATATACAGATTTTGACGCCGTGGATAACTATATTCACAGTAGAAAGGATCCAACCTAGGCAATATTAAGTATCTGACGGTCGTTTTAGTATTAAAGAGGGATCTAGTTGGTACGTAGCTTAATTCAGTCCCTAAACCGGGTGTTAGGTAACTTATGGGCAATCAAAAACGTTATTTGAAAAAAAGTTATAAGCAGGATGTTTTCTTTATTTTTTTTATTGCTGCTTTTGAATCAATTCTTTACCCAGTAGCTGCTAAAGGAGATGTTTTGTCCATAGCTCTGTTTGCTCTATTCTTTATTGGGCTTCTCATATTAATTCTTGGCCTGATACCCCAAAGAATATGGGTACTAGTAGATGAAAAAGGAGTTTCTTTTCATAATGTGTTTAGGCAAATAGAGGTGCCATGGGATGAGATCTCACATTGTTATACATTTACTCTCTATTTTATGAAGGTTACTCATTTAAGGTGTCTAGATGGAAAAACACATGCGATACCAATTACGGGCTCACAAGCCAAAGAAATTTCAGAACATATAAATAATAAAATTGCGAGCAATGCTACCTAACAAATAGCTGTAGCTGATTGCATCAGTGCTACTTCCCACTAAGCTAAGCTCAGAAATAAACCAAAATGCCTAATATCGAATACCTGAGTTTTAATGAAGTTGATCCCCAAAATCTGATAGCCGTCGTAAACGAGGACTCGTTACGAACTCATTTAATTGATCATCCATACTTCGATGCCACAAGCATCCAATCTTGGATTGAAGACAAGCTCAAAACTGATGCCATGCGGGGCTGCAGAGTTCGTATAGTTTCCATCGATGGAGAACTAGCGGGTTGGTGCGGTATTCAACGGGATGATGAAGATTTTGAAATCGCTATTGTTATCTCGAAAAGGTTCTGGGGTTCTGGCGTACCCATCTTCAAAACCCTTTTGGGGTGGGCAGATGAGCTTGGTCACCAAGAGGTGCTTTTCCATCTGTTAGATAGCAGACGTGAATACAAGGCATTGGCTAAGATGGCTAGCAAGCCGATCAAACTCAACTTTTGGGTCGCAACTTTACCACTTACCATTTTCCAGTAGGATAGCCTTGAGCGTTATTCCTCCTATGTAAATAGGGCTCAAAACTGAGGGGTCAGTCAGCCTTCAAGCCCTTATCTTTGTTTATCTAGCTCGATCAACTCAGTTCATTCGAAAGCTTTTTATAACCTTCTACCAACCAATGGTTAGCCGCAACAACCGACTCTGAGAAAGAGGAGTAATCTGGTGGCACTTGCTCTATCCGGCTGAGATCAAAATCAGGTCCGATATTTGTCATCGGTGGTACGTGCATCTGTTCAGGCAGATCCATACCATCGACAACGCAGTTATGACGGATCACGCAGCCATTGGCTACATGAGTGCGAAATATTACGGTGTTAAAACCGATAAAAACATCGTCACCGACTTCGCAAGGGCCATGGATGATGGAGCGGTGGGCAATAGATGTACGCTGGCCGATAGTCACAGCTGCGCCGGATTTAGAGTGGATAACAACACCGTCCTGAATGTTGGAGTCGCGGCGGATGATGATTGGTTCCAAATCACCATTGTCATCAACTTCATCAGCACGGATAACAGCATAGGGGCCAACAAAAACATTATCTTCAATGATGACGCGACCGCAGATGATTGCTGTCGGATCGATAAAAGCTTTTTCAGATACTTCAGGGCTAAAGCCGGAAGGGTTCTTTCTCAACATTATTTACTAATCCTGTGTAGCTATTGCTCTCTCTTTTAGCGAGAGAAGGCACCGAATGGGGGGCATTCGGCGTAGTTATTCATGAAGGTCTATTCACCTAGTCATTTTTGTCTAGGCTTTTACACCTAGAAATTCTGGCGATATTAACGCGCAAAACGAAGTTCCATAGCGCTGTTCTCTTCAATGAGGTTTTCACCATCGAAGACCTGAGTACCATTAACCCAAGTAGATCTAATCTTTGAACTGAAGGTGTGGCCATCGAATGGGGTCCAGCCACAGTGGTAACGGCAGTTCTCATGGCTTACAGGGGTGTTGGCGTTTGGATCTACCAGAACAAGATCGGCAAAATAGCCTTCACGTAGATAGCCACGCTCGACGATGCCATAGCGTATAGCTGGGTTATGGCACACTTTTTCTACGACTTGCTGAATGGTCATGCGTTGGTTTTTAACATGATCCATCAGTGTGAGAAGGGCATGTTCAACGAGTGGTAATCCCGCAGGCGCTTTGATGTATTCAACCTGCTTTTCTTCCCAGGTATGCGGGGCGTGATCAGTGGCGATAATATCGATCTGCCCTGTGTTCAATGCTTGAATCAGTGCGGCGCGATCGCTGGCAGATTTGATAGCGGGGTTACACTTAATCATGTTGCCCCGGTCTGCGTAATCTTCTTCACTGAACCACAAGTGATGAACACAAGCTTCTGCTGTGATGTTTTTGTTTTCTATTGGACCTGGTTCGAAAAGGCTAAGCTCTTTTTCTGTGGTGATATGGAGTACGTGCAGTTGGCTATTGAACTTCTTTGCCAAACCTACAGCGTAGGATGATGAAGCGTAGCAGGCTTCAACTGAGCGTAGTTTTGGGTGGTCCTGAATCGTAGGTGTAATACCTGCTTCACGGTATTCAATCAGCTTCTGTTGCATGATCGGCCCGCTTTCACAGTGGGTCACTATCAGTGTTGGACTCTCACGGAAAATTGCATCCAGCGCCTGAGGTGCTTCAACAAGAAGGTCGCCTGTAGACGCACCCATAAACACCTTAACACCGCAATGACGGGACACGTCTAAACGTTTGATCTGTTCTAGATTGTCTTCTGTCGCGCCCAAGTAGAAGGAATAATTGGCTAGAGCGTTTTGCTCTCCCAATTTAAATTTATTTTCCAGCGCTTCTATGGTGGTTGTGGATGGATCTACATTCGGCATCTCCATAAAGCTGGTGATACCGCCAGCTACGGCAGCACGGGATTCGCTTGCGATATTACCTTTGTGAGTCAGACCTGGCTCACGGAAATGGACTTGATCATCAATCATACCGGGTAGAAGCCAAAGTCCTTCTGCATCTATCACCTGATCATTTTCCTTCGCGGAAATATCTGATGCGATTTCCTCAATACGTTGTCCGACAATACGAAGATCTGCGACAAATTCTTTGCCTTCGTTAAATAGGGTGGAATTTTTGATCAAGGTAGCTTTCATACTGCGCGTTCTCTTTGTCCAGATCGAATAAGATGAAATGTTATAATATAACAATTCCGGATTTTTCCACAGAAGGATTTTTCCACAGAAGGTTTGTTCTGAAGGTTTCGATTTAGTTTGTGGGTTAAGAGTAGGGTGCAGACGTTTTTTCTTTTCTTGTGCTGGAAACAAGAATTAGTGAAGTGCGTTATTTAAGAGATAGTGAGATGACCACACCCCAAAACCAAATGATCGTTATTGGAGTGTGGTTGGTATGAGATTTTTTGGATCTTAGTTTTTAGCCTGAGTGCATTGATCTACCAGATAGACAATCGATTGGTAATCGATGCCCGAATGGTGGCTCAAACCTATCTCACAGGTGCGGCTGGTGGAATAACCGCTGTTGCAGCCTTCAACCTGATCTGCCAGAGTACTCAGTGCTGATTCATTAAGTTCCGGAGTGGTGAAACCTTTGTCACCTGCGAAACCACAACAGGTAATTTGATCGGGAATCACTACATTGGTACTGCAAGCCTTCATTACATCAACAATCTTCTGATCCAAGCCCATTCTGCGCGCAGAGCAGGTGATGTGAAGAGCAACTTTCTCATCAACCGGTTTGAAATCCAGCTTGTCCATCATAAAGGTATGGATGAAATCCACCGGCTCAAACAGTTTGATCCGCTCGTCCATATGATCTTTGAGTTGCATCGTACATGGGCTGGTATCGCAATAAATCGGGATCTCACCGTTATTGCTGGCTTTAAGAAGCATTTGCACAGTTTCGGCCGCTTTAGCATCGGCCTGATTAAACATGCCTTTGCTCTTAAACGGCATACCACAGCACTGCTCTTTTAGGCCCTCTGGGTAGATTACTTCAAAACCGGCTTTGCGCAGCAATGCTTCGGTTTTATCAACCAGTGCTGTTTGTTCCTCGGCACCACGAGCTGGCCCCATAGTACGGCTAGCACAACTTGGCAGGTAAATTACCTTGAGTGCTGTATCGCTGGAGTTAGCTGTATCTCTCTGATTGTCAGTGGTGATGATCTTAGGTGCGGGAGTCGGCATTTCCGGGCTCCAGTATCCGATCTTATTACCAGAGATTTTTCGTGCCGTGCGAGTAACAGCGCCCATAGCTTTACTGCCTAAAACAGCGTGGCTCGCATTTGCCACTCCAAAAGCGGCTTTGGTTGCAGTTGTGACAGTGCCGAAGTTGTTGGCGATCCATTCAGAGATGCCTTCACGGCTTTCGTTTTTGTCGTGGCGTAACTGACGAACCAAGTCACCAGTATTGATACCTACCGGGCATACGGTGGAGCAGAGTCCACAACCGGCGCAGGTATCGATAGCCATATAGTCATATTCATCAGCGAAGCTTTTTTGATCTTCGCCATCAAGCAATGCCAGTTCACGCTTACCGATGATGCGCTGCCTTGGGCTTAAGGTCAGGTTTCGAGAAGGGCACATACGTTCACAGAAACCACATTCGATACACTGATCAACGATATCACTCACCGCCTGCATAGGCTTGAGGTTGCTGATATGCAGCTTTGGATTGCGGGTGATCATAACATCAGGGTTAAGAATGCCCTTCGGATCGAAGATCCGCTTGATCTCCAACATAACTGCGTAGGCTTCATCCCCCCATTCTTTCTGTACAAATGGAGCCATATTACGACCGGTACCATGTTCAGCTTTGAGGGAGCCGTCATATTTATCCACTACAACATCGCACACTTCGTCGATAAAACGTTCGTAACGGTCGATTGCTTCTTTACTGCCAAACCCCTGCGAGAAGATAAAGTGCAGGTTGCCGTCCAAAGCGTGGCCGTAGATTACACCGTCATCATAACCGTGTTTCTGCATGAGTTGCTGCAGATCGGTGAGTGCATCTGCCAGGGTTTCAATTGGGAATGCAACGTCTTCAATCAGTGCAGTGGTGCCTTTAGGGCGGGTAGCACCCACAGCAGGGAAGATCCCTTTTCGGATATTCCAGTACGCCTGGTATTCAGAAGGTTTGTCGGTAAATGTTGCCGGTACCACCAATTCCAGATCATCAATTTCTTCCAGAATAGTGGCGATGTTGCCTTCCAATACGTCTTGTTCATCCGCTTCAGCTTGAACCAGAATAGCCGTTGCGCCTTCAGGTACATCAGCGATGTAATCCGGCACACCATCCATATGTTGCACAGCTTTTAGCGCGAAATAGTCGATCATCTCCGCAGCAGACACAGGTGTCTTATTCAGTTTAAAGCGGGTAACGGCAATACTGGCGGTACGGATATCCGGGAAAACTAAAAACGCCGACGCTTTTAGCGGGTACTTACGGATGGTGTTATGGGTAATTTCTGAAATAAAGCCGAGTGTACCCTCTGAACCAATCATTAGGCGGGCGATCATATCGATCGGGTCATCCCATTCCAGCAGAGAGCGTAAGCCGTAACCTGTGGTGTTTTTAACTTCGTATTTACGCAGGATACGTTTACTTAGGGCTTCATTTTTGCGCAGATGCTTAGACAGCAGCGCTACTTCGGCAATCATATTTGCATGGCTTTTGCGGAAAGCTGAACGGCTTTCTTCACAACCCGTATCAAGTACAGTGCCATCCAGAAATACAAAGCGGGCAGATTCCATAACACCATAGGTGTCCATAGAGTTCATGCCGGCAGCGTTGTTAATTGCAATTCCGCCTACAGTAGCGGCATCAATGGAAGCAGGCATAGGCGCAAGCTGGCGTTCTAGTGGAGCAAGATAGCGATTGGCATCTCCACCCAGAACGCCGCATTGCATACGGATCTTTTTGCCATCTTCTAGGATTTCATAATCTTTCCAGTCAGGAGTCAGTGACAGCATGATGGAATCAGTAATCGACTGCCCTGACAGACTAGTGCCCGATGCGCGGAACGTAATGGGTAGATCCATCTCAGTAGCAAGTGCCATCAAGCGGATCATCTCTTCTTCTTTAGCGACCTGAACGATCACTTTCGGCATTAAGCGATAGAAGCTGGCATCGGTGCCATAGGCCAGAGTACGTAGGTAATCAGTAATAATCCGTTTTTGGGGAATAAACTCGGCGGCTCTGCCGATGAACTCCTGATACTTATCCTGTTCCTGCATAATGAAATCCTGTCAGTTATTAGGAGCATGTCCCCACCCATTAAAAGCGCATAAGTTGCATAGGGTGAATGGAAGGCTCCCTTCATTATTATCATTTTGTAACAGGTTACCGAATCGCTATACTTGGATTAAGACGAGTAATCGAATTTGATTGATTCTAAAAGTTTAATAATGGGATTAGTAAAAGGCCGATGATGAATAATCTGGATGATATGCTTCTGTTTGCCCAGGTGGTGAAATTAAAGTCGTTCAGAGCGGTAGCTGAACAAAAGGGTGTGGCTAGTTCAGTTGTTAGTAAACATATCTCACGTCTTGAACAACACCTTGGGGTGCAGCTGCTGATTCGCACAACTCGTAAACTCAGTCTGACCGAAGCAGGTGAGGAGTTTTTCCAACACTGTCAGCAGCTGGAAAGTGGTGTTGCTCTGGCTGAACAGGCCGTTTCTCAGCATGCCGAGCAACCGAAAGGCCTGCTTCGCATAGCGGCACCCATGATCTCAGGGCAGTATTTCCTTCCGGGTGTAATCGACCAGTACCTCAAACAATACCCACAAATGAAAGTAGAGATGGCTATTAAAGATAGCTTTCAGGATCTAATCGATTCCGGATTTGATCTGGCTATCCGCACAGGAACGCTGTCTGACTCGACTCTGCGTGCACGTAAGTTAGTGAATTCTCGATGGTATGCCTATGCCTCATCGGAGTATCTGGAACTGCATGGAATCCCCGAGAGTTTGTCTGATCTGGAAGGGCACAACTGCCTAGAATTCCATTATCAGGAAACCGGTGCAAATGAGTGGCCGGTAACTGTCAAAGGTCAGCCGGATAGTATAAAAATAAGTGGACGTTTTCAGGCCAGCTCACTAGTGAGCCTTCGTGAGGCGGCTGTTTCAGGTATGGGGGTCGCGTTTATGCCGGTTTATCTGGTCAGGGATCAGGTAAGTAATGGTCAGCTAGTGCCTGTCTTGCAGGAGAAGATCTACAGGGATGTGGGGATCTACGCTATTTATCCAAATATCCGCTATGTTCCCAGGAAAATAAGTGCGTTTATTGAGATGCTTGCAGAGGCATATGAAGAGCATTGCTGCGCATTTCATTAGGATATAAATATCACTTTGCTTGGCTCACTATAGATGCCTCTGAAATGGGGCCTGATAGTTTTTTCTCCTCCATACGTATCGCTCACAGGGTGAGCTCCTACAAAATGAAACAACTTCTTTCGCCTTAATATCAGCCTTCGTCGTTCCCGCGTAGGCTGGCATCTTGTTATGTATAACCGCCTGTATGGATTCCAAATTAAGTTTGGGATGACAGTGTTCTAACCATTCTATGTTGAAGGGTTAGGGGCGATAAACCGAGACTTAAGTCTTATAAATTACAAGGTTAATGATTTGCTAACGCTGGTTTTTATCTTTTGATTATTTGATTAATGAACAGATTGATCCTGTTGGATACGAAGTTGTATTTAATATTTAATTATAATTTAAGTTGTTGTTAATTAAGGAATAAAAATGGGTTTTTGATAACTGGCACAACGGTTGCTGTATCACCAGTACATAGGTGTAAAAACGCCTGAAATTAGAGTTATTGGTGATAAAAAGATGACGTCGATAATTAAAACAACATACGTCGACAACCGGAATACCGGTCAGTATTCGTGCGGTGTATCAGGAAAAAAAGCAGCAGTTTGTGCAGCAGTTTTTCCCCTTTTGCTAACAGGGTGTGAAGCGCCTCTCAATCTTGAGGGCGTAAATAATGAGCTGGAAAAACAGGTACGTCGTACCGACCAGTTCCAGGGTGTAGCAGTCAATGACAACTCTATGGTTGTTGTGGGTGCTGACGGCCTGGTACTTACCAGCCCCGTTGATAAGCTGGAATGGAAGCGTCAGGAGATTAAGGGTTCTCCGGCACTTGTTGATATCTCAGTTTGTTCTGACCAGAGCTTTGTAGCTCTGAGTATGGATAAGCAGGTCTGGTTCAGCAGTGATAATGGCCAGAGTTGGACTGCGTCCAAACTACCTACACCAGAAGATGTTCTGGATCTGACCTGTGCGCCAGATAACAGCGTCTGGGTGGTGGGTAGCTTTTCCACCATTCTCAACTCTTACGATCAGGGTAAAACCTGGGCCGAAACCACTCTCAACGAAGATGCAATGCTGACCAATATCCAGTTTTTGGATCAGTCTACAGCGATCTTAACGGGCGAGTTTGGTCTGTATGTTCGCAGCGATGATGCGGGTCAGACCTGGAATACTCCAGAATATATCCCCAACGATTTTTATACCCAGAATGCGCATTTCACTTCAGCCGAGAATGGCTGGGTTGCAGGCTTGAGCGGCCAGATTCTGCATACCGCAGATGGTGGAGTGACTTGGACCAAACAGAATACACCAACTGAATCTCCTTTATACGGTTTCTATCAAGCGGGCGACCGTTTATTCGCTTTTGGTGATCACGCTACTGTTCTGGAATACACCGGTATGGATTGGAAGCGGATTCCTAATCCAAATATCCCGGTCTATATCCGAGATGCACTGCAGCTGGAAAATGGACAGCTGCTCATGGCAGGGGGCTTTGGTTCCCTTTATACGCTGGATATCGCTTCCGGTGAAAACTCACAGATCAGTCAAAAATAAGGGGCCTTAGCCATGGATAAGAAATCCGCAGAGGCCCACAAGGCCACGCATCTATTACACAGTTTGGATGAAGCGGTGTTCCGCCATCCTAAGAAAATTCTCAGCATTATCGCGCTGATTACTCTGTTCTTCGCTTACCAGATCCCAAGCGTGAAGATGTATTCCGACTTCGCTGATCTGCTGCCTCAAGAGCATACCTACATTGAACTGCACAACGAGATCAAAGAATCTTTTGGTGGTGCCAACGTCATCATCGTGGGTGTAGAAGTGGAAGATGGTGACATCTTCACCAATGAAGCTTTGGAGAAAATACACCGCATCACCATGGCGGTGGATAGCCTACCGGGAATTAACCATAACTTAGTTGCGAGTGTGACCCATCGTAACTCACGTAAGGTCTGGATGACCCCGGAAGGTAACGTTAACTCGAAGTCTTACTATGACCCTCAGGGTGGCGAAATCAATCCTGAAGCCTTAGCTCAGCTTCGCTCTGATATTGTGGCTAACCCTCGTGTCTACGGGCCTCTTGTATCTCCCGATATGAAGATGGCGCTGGTTAAAGCACAGTTGAACGAAGGGCAGCTAGACTATGTGAAGACCTTCAATGAGATCCAGCAGATGCGGATTGATGAAGGGGCGGAAGGGTTTAAGATTCACGTAACGGGTCAGCCAATGCTTGTGGGCTGGGCGTATCAGTATCTGGATCAGATCATTGAGATCTTCCTGTTTACTGCATTAATTATGCTTTCCCTGTTGATCTTCTACTTCCGTAAAGCTTACGGGGTTTTGATTCCACTAGCGGCGGTGGTTGTTTCCTCTATCTGGGGTATCGGCATCATCTCCCTGTTCGGCTACAACCTGGATCCACTGGGATTGGTAATTCCATTCCTGATATCAGCCCGAGCGATGTCTCATGGTATCCAGATCGTTGAGCGTTACTATCAGGAACTTAATAAACATGCGGATCATCAGCTTTCAGCACGCTTGACCTTCGAAAGTCTGTTCCGTCCGGGCAGCCTTGGCGTGGTATCAGACGCGATAGGTCTGTTATTGATCGCGATCGGCTCTATTCCGTTGAATACTAAGCTGGCGCACTACGCATCTCTATGGGCACTGTGCATCATCATTACTGTACTGCTGGCAGTGCCACTATTGCTGTCGATTCTGCCTAAGCCGAAAAACACTGAGATCAAACACAACATCTTCCGTAATGTCGGATTTGCCTGTGCCGAAATTATCAGTGACCAGCGTGCAGCGAAAAATGCGCTGATCCTTGCTGCGGTTATGCTGTGTGGCGGTTGGTACTTCTCTTCCAAGGTGGTGATCGGTGAATCTGAACCGGGTTCTCCAATCCTGTATCAGGATCAC
This sequence comes from Neptuniibacter sp., assembly GCF_024231755.1. Taxonomy (GTDB): domain Bacteria; phylum Pseudomonadota; class Gammaproteobacteria; order Pseudomonadales; family Balneatricaceae; genus Neptuniibacter. Next base: position 4,553 of record NZ_JAAEQH010000131.1, on the reverse strand, counting down.
GATTACAACATCTCCTCTAAATCGGTGAACGATAGTTTCCCCGGATCTGAAGAGTTATACATCGTGGCTGAAACCAATGAAAAAGGTGGCATAAAACGCCCTGAAGTTTTGGCTGCTCTAAGTGATCTGCAGAAGCACATGTTGCTAGACCCTGAAGTCGGTGGTTCCAAAGGTATCCCTGATCTGGTTAAACAGGTTAACCGTCTTTTGCATAACGATGATCCACGCTGGACTCAGATCCCGAATGATCAGATGTATGTGGGTGGTTTGATGTTCACCTACATGATGTCCAGTCCAATCCCTGGAGCATTGAACGAATTCGTTGATACCGATGAGCGTATCGCTAACTTAGTGTTCTACTACAAGGATCACCAAGGCGAGACCATCCGTCGCGCAATCCATCAGGCTAAAGAGTGGATCACTGCTAACGAAGGCAAAGTTGAAGGTCTGGAGATCCGTCTGGCCGGTGGCACTATCGGTGTAACGGCTGCGATGAACGAAGCGGCTTACGAGACTAACCTTTGGGTGCTTCCGCTGGTATTCATTCTGATCTTCCTCATGGTGATGTTCTTCTATCAGTCTCTGGCGGCAGGCACCATGATGTTTATGGCGATGTTGTTCGCCACAACGCTGACTTACGCCTATATGGGTGTGACCCATATGGGGATCAACATCAACACCGTACCGATTATCGCGGTGGGTGTAGGTGTCGGCATCGACTACTCAATCTACATGATGGATCGCATCCGTGCCGAGATGGTTGCCCTGCAGGATCTGAATGCGGCGGTGCGTAAAGCGATCAGTACAACAGGTCTGGCGATTAGTTTTACCGCGATCACGCTTATTGCAGGCATTGTGATGTGGGTGATCCTGTCCGATCTGCGTTTCCAATCCGATGCAGCGTTGCTGTTGACTGTCATGGTCATCCTCAACGGTGCAGCTGCGATGTTGCTGGTACCGAGCTGGGTGCTGGTGTTCAAACCGAAGTTTATTTGTGAAGCCTATCAGGATGAAGACGGTGTGATCCACGCGTAAAGCGTGGGTCGGGCCTGATGCTGCCTGTAGGGATGCTTGCTGTAACCATAAAAACAAAAGCCTGAAGGGGTTAAGAGATGACAAAAAAAATAACAACCCTCAACAAAGTCGCTGTGGCGGTGGCGATGGGCATAGCGTCAAGCTATGGTCCAGCCGTTTTAGCGGGGGAAACTGAGTGGTCTGGTTTTGTTGAGAATGCTACTTACCGTCGTGAATCTAAAGGGATCTCCAAGTCACGAAATACGGCTCAGCTTGAATTTAGTCGTAACCTGATCTCTTCTGATAGTGGATGGGATAATGTATCTGTTCACGGTACGCTGCGTGCTACTTACGATGCTGTGTATGACATCAATGAAGATGAGTTTGGCTCCGATGCGGGTGCTCAGGCAGGTCAGGACATCTTCTTGGAAACAACATTGAATGGTGTAGGTACGCCTGTTGCGCATGGCTCTGGCCTGAATGCTGCGACAGTGGATGGTGCATACGGTCTTCTGAACGCTAACCCTGCAGGAATTCCTGGTTTGCCTCCATTCCCAGCGAATTCTGCTTTTGTTGATAGTTATCCAAACAACCCTTCTACAGGTATGAAGGTACTGGGTGAGGACACACACAAGATTGATGGTGGTGTCGCATTTGGTGTGCCTGTACGTCCGTGTGACGTAGATAGCCGCGGCTGTATTAAAGATTACATCGATGCAGATGAGGATGATCTGAAGTATCCAGAGTTTAACGATCGTTGGGATTTCCTACGTGAGTTCTACATTGATGCAACCCGTACTCTGGATGATGGTGATCAGCTGAATGTGCGTTTAGGTCGTCAGCAGGTAGTATGGGGTCGTACTGACCTGTTCCGCGTACTGGATGTACTGAACCCAGTAGATTACTCCCGTCACAATATCTATGACGAGCTGGAAGATACGCGTATTCCAATGTGGATGTTGCAGATGGAGCGTCGTATGGGGCCAACAGGTGGCTTTGATGACCTGAACGCTTCTGTTGTATGGAACTTCGATAAGTTCCGTCCACATAACCTTGGTAGTTGCTCTGGTGCTTACAACCCTCTGGACGCAGCTTGTTTCTTCCGTGGTATGAAGAACCTATGGGACAACGGTGGAACGGTTGCGAACTTTGCACCAATCAATGCCGCTGGTCTACCTGCAGGCCTAGCGCCAATTCTAGCTCCGCAGCTAAATGCAGTGGGTGCTCTGCCTGATGAAGCACTGGCTGCTGCATCTGATCCAACCATCGCTGGCTGGGCTGCGACTAACTTTGGTCCAAATCAGATCGGTATCCGTGATGTTCACCTGCCAAGCTGGAGCCTATCTAACACTCAATTGGGTGCGAAACTGGAAGGTGTATACGGCGACTTGAACTTCTCTGTAAATGCGCTGACCTACCGCTCTCAGTTCCCATCACTGCGCGGTGGTAAAACGGTTGATAACAGTGAAAACCCATTTGTTAAAGGTGATGTTGGTCCAACACCGCACCTGATCGCGTTTGATATCTACTTCCCACGCGTAAACCTGATCGGTGGTTCTTTGGACTACTACTCTGAATCACTGGATACCGTATTCCGCTTCGAGGGTGCATACAGCCAGGGTGAAGAGTTCGCAGATTCCATGAGTGAAGATCTTTTCTCAGATTCTGATGTGCTTCGCTACGTTATTGGTGTCGATAAAACGGTCATGATCCCTGCACTGAACAGAAGTCGTGGCTTCCTGTTCTCTGGTCAGCTGTTTGGTGAGCACCTGCTTGATCACCGTTCTGAGCAAGCCACTTACGGCGAGCGTGGTTTTGCACAGTGGAAATCCAACAATATCGCAACCCTGTTGATCAAAGGCTGGTGGATGAATGACCGCCTGAGCCCACAGATCATCATGGCTCATGACTTCCGTGCTCAATCTTCTGTTGCTGCGCCAATGGTTGAATGGTTGATCAACGATAACTGGAAGCTTACAGCCAGTGCCAACATCAAATTCGGTGATGGCGCAGACAAGACTGCTGATGACTGCCGTTCCTGTAACCCATATGGCCCATTCACTGCTTATCCAGCAGCTGAACATGGCGCAGGGGTAACTTCAGGTTCTGCTGGTTTAGCAAGCCTTGAACCAACAGGTCGTTTCCGTAGCGGCATCTTGGGTATGGCTAACGAAGAAGATGAGTACCAGCTGACTATTCAGTACCGCTTCTAATAAAAAATAAAAAAGCAGGGCTTCTATTGGCGAGTCAGAAGCCCTGACTATCATAAGAAAAAGGTAAATAACGATGTTGAAAAAGACACTTCTAACGCTGGCTGTCGGGTCTGTAATGGCGGCGAGTGTTCAGGCGGCACAGATCTCGGAAGAGATTATCCAGGAATCTTTCTACCCTTACGCAAAGAGTGTTCCGCAATCGGCTGTAGTTAAATCGGGTATGGTGATTAATGCATCCAATGTGGATTCAGTGAAAGAGCATCTGGACCCAGCCATGTACAAGTTCATCAAGAATGGCGATTACGAGATGAAAGTGGGTGACACAACCTCTTTTGATCTGCACCAATCATATGTAGATGCGACTCGTAAGTATGCTGGAGATACTCAGCTGGGTGAAAAAGTGGGTGAAATCAGTGGTTCAACCGCTGGCCGCCCGTTCCCGCAGGAACCTTCTATGGATGATCCTCGTGCAGGTGAAAAGCTGGCGTGGAACTACAAGTATGGTTACAACTGGGGTGACTCTGCTGCGATCTACCCGTTCTATTGGAAGTATCGTGACATGAAGAGTAGTAAGGTTGAGCGTACCGTTAAGTTCAACTTCCACTTCCTGAACTATACGCACCGTACTCAGCAGGCTCCATTCCCTGCAATTACGCCAAACCCATCCAACCTGTTCCGTGGTATCTATGTACAGGTACTGGAGCCGTTTGATGTTAAGAACACTCAGCTGCTGATTCAGCGTTACGAAGATGATCTGAAGCGTGATAACGCTTATCTGTACCTGGGCTTCCAGCGTCGTGTGCGTCGTCTGTCCACAGGTCAGGTTACGGATGCATTCCTGGGTTCCGATATCATGATCGAGGACTTTGAGGGTTATAACGGTCGTATCAGTGATATGAACTGGACTTACAAAGGCACCAAAGACATGCTACTGCCGATGTATAACCACAACGACATGGACCTGGACACCGAAACTCATAAGGATGACGAAGGTTATCAGGTAGTTAAATTCGGTGGTAAAGGCGGCTGTTTCCCAGAGGTTACCTGGCAGCTGCGTAAGGTTTATGTAGTTGAATCAGATCCGGTTGATCCAAACCATCCAATCAGCAAGCGTGAGCACTATATGGATGCTCAGACATTCACTATTCCACGTAACATCACTTACGACCGTAAAGGTGATATGTGGAAGAGTTGGTTGATTGGTCAGACTCACCCGGATCATCACCTGCCAGTAAACAAAGGCACAGGTGTTTCTGTGGATGATAGTTTCTCCATGGTTGATATCCAGGCTAATCACTGTACTACAGGTCAGTTTAAAGGCATTGT
>NZ_JAAEQH010000130.1 GCF_024231755.1 Neptuniibacter sp. | reverse complement strand
GGGAACGTTGAGTAGATTGCCATTGGGCTAGCACGCTCTACCACCATGTGAAATAGACCAACGCGAAGAGAAAGTATCGGCCCCCACACAGCACACTATCTTCGAGAGGAAGTATGCGGGTTTATTATAGTTTGTACGGTCACCTGCTTAATAAAGCGAGGCTGTTCAAAGGGTTTAAAAAGGTATTCAAAGCGAAAGGTGCGGCCGGAATAGATGGGCAGAGCCTGAGCGCGTTTGCCTCAAATCTGGATAATGAACTATCGCAGCTTCTTCTTGAACTCAAAACCAAACGCTATCAACCGCAACCGGTAAGGCGGGTCATTATCCCGAAAGACGGGGGCGGTGAGCGTCTATTGGGTATCCCAACAGTCAGGGATAGAGTGGTTCAACAATGCTTGAATGACCTCCTTACCCCCATCTTCGAAGAGCAGTTCCATCCATCAAGCTTTGGTTATAGACCGAAGCGGAGCTGTCACGATGCCATCAATAAAGCCACGATGTTCATCCGTCGATACGGACGGCGACACGTGGTGGACATGGACCTGTCGAAGTGCTTCGATAAGCTGGACCATACGCTTATCATTAAGAGTATTAAAAGACGGGTTCGTGATGGTAGCGTGCTGAGTCTCATTGCTCAGTTCTTACAAAGTGGGGTGATGGTAGATGGACATTGGCAGCAGACAGAAACAGGCAGTCCGCAAGGCGGGGTAATAAGCCCGCTCATAGCGAACATCTATCTGGATGCGTTCGATGAGGAAATGAAACAACGTGGGCACCGCATAGTGCGCTATGCTGATGACATCCTTATCCTG
>NZ_JAAEQH010000129.1 GCF_024231755.1 Neptuniibacter sp. | reverse complement strand
TTCATGGCCAGAGTTGAAATGTTTTCAGCTCTATCGTTGTCAATCTGGTGAAGTCTGGCTGGGAATGTTCCGTTGTCTTCATCAAGAAGTTCAACATGGAAAATTTCCAGATCTGTACAACCTGAGTTTGCAATAACATCCTCAAAGACTATTTCATGATATGTAGGAAGTCCAAAAGGAACCGGCAGTTCAGGTGACAGGTCAGCGATATGTAAACGCTGACGAGGAACATCGTTGGCCATACAGTGTAAGTTCCACTGTTCACCAAAGATGATATGTCCAGCTTCGTCAATAATCGGACCAGTTACGTAGGTAAAGAAACGAGCAGAACGACGATGCCATACAATTTCACCAGCTGTAGCGTCGACAAAGTTCCACCAGCCATCTACGTTACCAAAGATAAACCAATCGTTGTCAACAGGGTCAGCAATAGATTCGCAAGTTAAAACACCCGGCATAACAACTTCAGAATAAACATCAGGAACTGAAGGATCGGTCTGGATACTCCAATATGGTTCTTCAGCATTAGGACCCCATTGAGGTACACCTGTTGCTTTAGAGTAAGCCATCGGGCCAGCATAATGACCAGCTCCGCCAATCCAACCACAATATCCACCAAAGATGACCACAGCTTTATCATTGATAATGCCAGATGGTGATCCATTAGCAGAACCGTTTGATTCGTTGGCCCACATTAGTTCAGAACCATCAGCTTTAACTTTATACAGGACACCACCGTTATGAGGTGATGAGTTCTGCATAGAATAGGCAGTATGGAAATAAACAAAGTCGCCATCAGTTTCTGGTGAATAAAGGATCTGTGATTTAATACCTTCCTGAGCGGTCTCAGGATTTACCCAGCCATCATCCAATAACTGTAGCTGGAAGCCAAGAGTACCAGCAAATTCCCAATCTACCGTAATACCAGTATAGTCGATATTCAAACGCCAGAAGTTAGGAGTTGTTAGGTATTCATCGCAACCAACATATAGATAGGTTCCGTCGGTTGTTAAAGCCTTGTGAACCTGTCCAGTTGCTGTCCATACAGGAGTATTAAATCCTGGATAGTAATAGTTTGAACCATCAACAGTATTTAAACCATAGATGTTTCCAAGACCATCAGCAACAACAACTAAATCAGTGACAGTCGTGCCATCATCAACAGTCATAAAGACATGAGGAGCATATTGGGCATGACCATTCATGGAAAATCCCCACATGATAGTGCCGTCTGCGGCATTAAATTTGGAGAAATAACCATTGTCACCACCACCACAATAAATAGCGGGGGTAACACCGTCATCAATATATGTCGGTGTAGCGCGGCAAGAACCGCCTATTTCGGCGTAGTTGATGTCTTGTCTCCAGATTTCAGCACCTGTGTTAACATCAACGCAAACCAGTGAGTTGAACATATAAGCAAAGACTTTTCCATCAGCAATAATCGGTGTCGCAAATGTACAACCGGTTCCTGCTGAGTTAACATAAGTCCATGCTTTAGTCAAGTTACACTGAATATCGCCTAATTCATTAAATGTGCTGTTATCACGATTGTCATTTTTACCCATTGTCGGCCAGTCGCCATCCGGAGCACAAGTTCTAATAACAAATGGTTTACAGCAGCGATACATATCAATCATGAAGTCATAAGGGAAACCGTACCATCCTTCGACTTCACCTGCAATGTCTCCAGACCTATAGTAGGCTGAAGGTCCAGCACCAGTTCCTTGATCAGAAAGGATATCCATGTCCCAGGCATCAGCAAATGATTCGACTACGATCCAGAATCCTTCATCAAAGAAATAGTGAGGAGCAATATTCCATGGGCCTGTTGGCACTAAGCCATCACCGGAAACCGGGATATACATCAACCGTTCTCCAGGAGCCCCACCATCATTAGAATAAATTGAAACATAAGCCGGTTGTGCATATGGAGCGCCCCAGGCACCCAAAAATGCAACATCAATAAATTCTAAATCACATCCAGAAAGTGAAACTTCCTGATATGAGGCAGCTTTGGAAACATGATTTGTTCCACCAGAACCCCAAGTGTCAGGTAATCCCCAACCATAGGCTCCAGCTGTGCCATCATAATGCCAAGACCATCCACATTCTTCATAGATGTCACGGCACATATATGCTGTTACATTAAAAACAGCATCAAGTCCATACCAGCTTAAGAATGTTGACCACTCGTCATTACGATATTGTCCAGAAATCCCGCCGGCATAAATAGCTCCGGCATCAGTGATGGTACCAAGCAATTGATTCCCAACGCCGCCGCCAGGGATACTGACGTCAACAAAAAATGGAGTTGGTACGCCTATTCTCGGGACTTCATAGTTGGCCATCCATACCTGATCGCCATAAGGCACGACAAAGGTATAAATTGGATTCAAAGTATCCGGGAAGCCAGCGCCATCATCAGGACATATTGAGACTAAAGCATCTGGGAAAGTACCAGTGCCGTCACCAACATCATCAAGACTGAAATATGGCTCAAAGCCAATATCAAGTGATGTCAGAGTGTCTGGAGTTGATGGAGTTACTTTATGATAAACATGACTTCTGGCGCCATAAGCGGTTGGACCGATAGTCCAATAATAACCAACTTCGTCCACCCAGTCCATGATTTCATAGCAGTCGTCGCTAGCCAATGGGCTATTGTCTAAACAAAGTCCGGCAATCATCTCGAAGTTGCCTGGGAATCCCCAGTCATCAACCATCAAATACCAGAAACCACCCATAAACTCGGAAGCTCTATCTGTGGGGTTGGTAGCATCATCGGAATAGAACTTGAGAGTTTCGACTCCAACAGTTCCACCACCGGTGACCGTAGCCGCGATATGAAAATCTTCACCAGCGGCGAAGACATAGTCATCCATAGAAGCCGCACCGCCAAGATTGGAAGCACTAATATCTACAGTCAGATAACCATAGAATCCAAGCGGAGGCAAACTGGCATTGGGAATATCCCAGCTACCAACTAATACATCTGGATAACCACCAGCATCACTGTACACCTGAATTGTTAATCCAGGAGTTCCGTTTTCCTGGGCAACAGCAACAGTGGCACTAATAAGTGTGCAACCAAATTCAGGTGTCATCCGCTGTGCCCAATGGGTAGTCGCATATGAATCCGGAATTGACCAATAATACGCATGATTGTCATCATAGCGAAGGTCTTCGCAGATTCTCTCTGGACTCGCAAAATTGGGATGCAGTGGATTAACGGCTTGATCAAAGTTAGTCGGTCTGGAAACACCAGTCGTTCTTACATTGACCTCGGCGTCAAATTGATTATACCCCTGTTGGTTGATACCAAGATCTATAACCTTTGGGGTATAGTTTTCATTGTCATCGTAACCAATAGCCGCACTACCGAAGGATAACATTAACCCCAAGGTAAGTACCGCGATTATTAGTTTTCTATTTAGCAACATTTATTTCCTCCTTAAAAATTAGGAAATAAGTTTTTAGGATTATTAATTGATAGACCGAAAATCGGCCATACCAACACGAATAATGATTTAATCGGCCAAATCCGAAAATTCTTTGATTAAATTTATTTGTTATGGCTTTACGGCAAATTTTCATAGCTCACCTAACGTCCAGGGATTTGTGAGTAAAAGTCCCAATTAAATATCCCTAATTCCTATAATTTGGAGAAAGGAGCAAATTCTTCAGAATTAAAGAATCGACTCCAGAATGTTATGTTATCGAATTTAATATACTTCTGGCTCTTATTAAAGGCCTTGTAATCAATAAGGTTTACACCTCCTAATATAATTAACGATATGTTATTGTTAATTGTGGTTGACATATCGAAATGAGGCGATTCAATCCGAGTGTTTGAAGGAATGAGTCTTAAATATAAACTATGCTTAGCAACTACAGGTTGAAAAGATTAATAAATATTGTAAGATATAACCTTCCTGTTAAGGAAAGCTCCCTTTAACGACTGGATCTATAATAAAGAAGTAAACAACTTGTGTCTGCTGAAAATCGTGGCTCTCATCCCAGCGGACAATTCATTTAACACACGCTCGTGACTATAATAACGGAAAAAGATTATTTGTCAAGTAAAAAGTGGAAATATTTTCCCGCTCTCT
>NZ_JAAEQH010000128.1 GCF_024231755.1 Neptuniibacter sp. | reverse complement strand
GAGCTGGAGTCTGCAATTTCTCACGACCTTGATGCTGAGCTGGACTCCGAGTTGGATGCACTGCTTAACAGCACAGATAGCGATATTGAACTTGAAGAAAGTTCTGCTGACGAAGAGGGCGAATCATTGGATGAAGATTTCGACGAACTAGCTGGCTTGAATCTGCTTGAAGGAGCAGATGAGGTTGAAACTAAGCTGGATCTGGCACGTGCCTATATGGATATGGAAGACCTTGAAGGAGCGAAGGATATTCTTCAGGAGATCGTTGCTGAAGGTAATGAGCAGCAGAAATCAGAAGCTGAGGCACTGATCCAGTCCATAGACGATAAGTAGTATGTCAGAACAGAAAAATCCTGAGCCGAAAGGCTCATCCCAAGGGGCGATTTCGATCGCCCCTTATCGTTATGCTCTTTGTGTAGAGTACTCAGGTGCAGCCTATCGTGGCTGGCAGATTCAAAAAGAGGGCGGTGTATCCAGCATCCAGGAGGAAGTTGAGAAAGCGTTGTCTAAAATCGCTAACGCTCCGGTTTCTGTGATCTGTGCCGGGCGGACCGATGCGGGTGTAAACGCCACCTATCAAATTATTCATTTTGACAGCCCTGTAGAGCGTGATGTTAGGGCCTGGGTTCTGGGTACAAATACAAACTTGCCCGATGACATTGCCATCCAGTGGGCGAAGCCTGTAAATGATGATTTCCATGCCCGTTTTTCTGCGTTAGAGCGCCGTTACCGTTATCTGATTTACTGCAATCCAGTAAAGCCGGCTATTTTACCGAGAGGCATTACCTGGACTTACAAAGAGATGGATCTGCAGAAAATGCAGGAAGCAGCTCAATATCTTATCGGTGAACATGACTTTACCTCATACCGTGCTGTTGCCTGCCAGGCGCATAGTCCGGTAAGGACTGTTAAACAGTTGGATGTCTATCGCTCGGGAAGCCTTATCGTACTTGATGTGCGGGCCAATGCGTTTTTACATCATATGATTCGTAACTTCGCTGGGGTATTAATGACCATTGGTTGTGGTGAGGCTGAACCTATATGGGCGAAGCAAGTTTTGGAAGCTAAAGATCGAAGGCAGGGTGGTGTTACTGCCCCTCCGTACGGGTTGTATTTCGTTGATGCGAAGTATCCAGATGAGTTTGAGCTTCCTAAATCAAAATTAGGGCCATATTTCGTCCCATAGTTGACTGACTTATTCCCACTCAATCTGATAAAATTTCGGCCTTCAGTTTAATCCTCTTGTGTGAAATAGCGTTCAGTGAATAGAACCCGCGTTAAAATTTGTGGCATAACCCGTTTGGAAGATGCTCTGGTAGCTATCGAATCCGGTGCCGATGCACTAGGGTTTGTGTTCTATGAGCCTAGCCCTCGTTATATTTCACCAGAGGACGCTGCGGATATCATCCAGCAGTTGCCAGCGTTTGTGACAACAACAGCGCTATTTGTAAATGAAACTGCAGGGAACGTTGATCGGATTGTTCAGGAAACACGTATAGACCTGTTGCAGTTTCATGGTGATGAAGAGCCTGGTTTCTGTAACCGTTTTGAGCGTCCCTATATTAAAGCGTTACGTATGAAGCCTGAGCTTGATTTACAAGTTGAGGCTGATAGATACAGCTCTGCTCAAGCGATCCTCCTGGATGCATACCGACCTGGCGTTCCAGGTGGCACCGGAGAGGTTTTTGATTGGGACAGAATTCCACAGCAACATCCTGCTCCACTTATTCTGGCGGGTGGTTTGACTGCTGATAATATTGCCAATGCGGTTTCTACCGTAACTCCTTATGCTGTTGATGTCAGCGGAGGAGTTGAACAAAGTAAAGGCATCAAAGATGCCGATAAAGTTAAAAAATTTATTAATGAGGTAACCCGTGCCAACTAATATCGATCTTAAAGCACTTTCTCAGTTGCCCGATAGTAAAGGCCATTTTGGCCCTTACGGTGGTCGTTTCGTATCTGAAACTCTGATGGCTGCACTTAAGCAGTTGGAAGAAACTTATGAGAAATTGTGGCGGGATCCAGCGTTCCAGGAAGAGTTTGATCGTGATCTGGCACACTATGTTGGTCGTCCTTCGCCTCTGTACTTCGCTAAACACCTGACTGAAAAAGTCGGTGGTGCAAAGATCTACCTAAAACGTGAAGACCTCAACCACACTGGTGCGCACAAGGTAAACAATACGATCGGTCAGGCGCTGTTGGCAAAATACACGGGTAAGCCTCGTGTTATTGCTGAAACAGGTGCGGGTCAACATGGAGTTGCATCTGCTACTGTAGCTGCGCGTCTTGGCCTGGAATGTCAGGTATATATGGGTGCAGAAGACGTACAGCGTCAGGCACTTAACGTTTACCGTATGAAACTGCTGGGTGCTGAAGTTATCGCTGTAGAATCAGGTACCCGTACACTGAAGGATGCGATGAACGAAGCGATGCGTGACTGGGTAACCAATGTAGATAACACTTTCTACATCATCGGTACTGCCGCAGGTCCTCACCCATATCCGAAACTGGTACGAGATTTCCAGTGCATTATTGGTCGTGAAGCTCGTCAGCAGTGTCTAGATCAGACTGGCCGTCTTCCTGATGCGTTGGTCGCTTGTGTCGGTGGTGGTTCCAATGCGATTGGCCTGTTCCACCCATTCATTGAAGATGCATCGGTAAAAATGTACGGTGTTGAAGCGGGTGGATACGGCGTTGAAACTGGTCAGCACGCTGCACCTCTTTCAGCAGGTGCACCAGGTGTCCTGCATGGCAACCGTACCTACCTGATGTCTGACGAAGGTGGTCAGATTATCGGAACTCACTCTGTATCAGCAGGTTTGGATTACCCAGGTGTAGGCCCAGAACATTCATATCTGAAAGATACTGGTCGTGCAGAATATGTCGACGCAACAGATGATGAGGCGATGGATGCATTTCGTACCCTGACTCGTGTAGAAGGTATTATGCCTGCACTGGAGTCTAGCCATGCGGTGGCTTATGCGATGAAGCTGGCTAAAGAGATGGATAAAGATCAGACGATTGTTGTGAATCTGTCTGGTCGTGGTGATAAAGATATTCATACGGTCGCACAGATCGATGGCATCAATATTTGATTTGTGTGAGGAAAAATAGATGAGTCGTATTTCTAACAGCTTTGCCAAGCTAAAAGCCGAAGGGCGCAAAGCGTTGATTCCTTACGTAACCGCAGGTGATCCTGCCCCTGCAGTGACTGTACCTCTACTGCATGCTTTAGTTGATGCAGGTGCGGATATTATTGAACTGGGTGTGCCATTTTCTGATCCTATGGCGGATGGCCCTGTTATTCAGCTGGCGTGTGAACGTGCGCTAACCCACGATACTCGCCTTAGTGATGTGCTGGGCATGGTTGCTGAGTTCCGTCAGAAAGACAGCGAAACGCCAATCGTTCTGATGGGCTATCTGAACCCGATTGAAATTATGGGTTATGAAAAATTCGCAACTGCTGCTCAGCAGGCAGGCGTTGATGGTGTTTTAACTGTTGACCTGCCGCCAGAGGAATCTGATGAGTTCAATCAGATCATGCAGCAGAATGAAATTGATACAATCTACCTGTTGGCACCGACAACAGAAGAAGAGCGGATTAAATACGTCTGCAAGAATGGTAGTGGTTACCTTTACTATGTTTCTGTTAAAGGGGTAACAGGTTCTGCAGCATTAGATGTAGAATCTGTTGCTGAGAAGCTTGATGTGGTTCGCAAGTACACCTCTTTACCGCTGGGCGTTGGTTTTGGTATCAAAGATGCTGAATCAGCGCAGGCTGTTTCTAAAGTAGCGGATGGTGTAATCGTCGGTAGCGTACTGGTAAATAAAATTGCAGATCTGGTTAAGGAGCAGGGAGAGATTCCAGCTCAGGTATCTGCAATTGTTAAAGATATGCGTCAAGCAATGGACAGCTAATAAGGTTTATTAATAATGAGTAACTGGCTGGAAAAAATTGTTCCTTCTCTGGTGCGTTCAGAGAAAAAACGCTCAAACATTCCTGAAGGTCTTTGGAAGAAATGTCCAAAGTGTGAATCCCCTCTTTATCGTCCAGAGTTGGAAAAGAACCTGAATGTTTGTCCTAAGTGTGATCACCATATGCGATTGAGTGCACGTCGCAGACTGGAATTGTTCCTGGACGAAGATAATCGTCAGGAGATTGGAACAGATGTTGAACCAATCGATCGCCTGAAATTTAAAGACTCTAAAAAGTATAAAGATCGCCTGTCTGCAGCGCAAAAGAGCACAGAAGAGAAAGACGCTCTGATTGCTATGCGTGGTGAACTGGAAGGTCTGCCTATTGTAGCGGTAGCCTTCGAATTCAGCTTTATGGGCGGTTCCATGGGTGCTGTTGTGGGTGAGCGCTTCGTTCGTGCTGCAAACATTGCTCTGGAAGAGAATATTCCTTTGGTTTGTTTCTCTGCATCAGGTGGTGCACGTATGCAGGAGGCATTGTTCTCCCTGTTCCAGATGGCTAAAACCAGTGCTGTGCTGGAAAAACTTCGCCTGCAAGGTACACCATATATCTCTGTACTGACTGATCCAGTTTACGGTGGTGTATCTGCTTCTTTAGCCATGCTGGGTGATCTGAACATCGGCGAACCTAAAGCGTTGGTTGGTTTTGCTGGTCCTCGTGTTATCGAACAGACTGTACGTGAAAAACTGCCAGAAGGTTTCCAGCGTAGTGAATTCCTACTGGAGCATGGTCAGGTTGATATGATCATCAATCGTGGTGAGATGCGTAGCCGTTTGTCTCGTATCTTACGTAAGATGACCCACGTTAAACCAGTACCTGTACTGGAGCCGGATCAGGCGGATGTGGTTTCCGAACCGGAAACACCGCCAGCATCTGAAGCGGAATAAGTTATAAACGCAGTAAATGATTGGCCGACGTGAAAACGCCGGCCTTTTCTTTGGATACAATTCTTTCGATACTACGCTACATCGCACTAGATATGAGCCAGTCTGAAAAAAAGCTTAATTTATCTGAATGGTTAGCATGGATGGAGCAATGCCATCCATCTGAAATTGAACTGGGTTTAGATCGGATCAAACAGGTTGCTGAAAAGTTGGCAATCGACTTTACCGGTTCTACCGTGGTTACAGTCGCAGGGACTAACGGTAAAGGCTCAACAGTTAGCTACATAAGTAATATCTACCTGAAAGCTGGCTATAGCGTAGGTAGCTTTACCTCGCCACACTTCATAGAGTACAACGAACGTGTTCGTCTGAATGGTGTTAATGCATCAGATGAACTGTTGTGCCGAGCTTTTGAAAAAATTGATAAGGCCCGTGGCCAGATTCCACTGACCTATTTTGAATTTGGAACTTTGGCTGCCCTGGTTATTTTCAGTGAAACTAAACCGGATCTGGTCCTGTTGGAAGTGGGCTTGGGTGGTCGTCTTGATGCAGTAAATATCATTGATGCTGATATCTCTGTAGTAACTACAGTGGCATTGGATCACACCGATTGGCTTGGTGATGATCGTGATGTGATCGGTTACGAGAAAGCTGGGATTTTTCGCTCTGGTAAGCCTGCTATTTGTGGAGATCTCGATCCTCCTTATACCGTTGCTGAGCACGCAGAGAATATTGGTGCTCAATTGCTGCAGGCGGGAAATAGCTTCTCTTTTTCCGAGGCAGGAAATCATTGGCACTGGTCCGGTAAGACTGCTCAGGGGCAATCTGCAAATATCGATAATATCCCTATGCCTCAGCTACCACTGCAAAATGCTTCTACGGCGCTGCAGGTCTGTCAGTTTATCGATCTGGATGTATCAGAAGAACAACTGAGAGACGGTGTCGGTACTGCGAGTCTGACCGGACGTATGCAGCAGATTGAACAAGATGGAATTCAGTACTGGTTAGATGTTGCTCATAATCCGGAGGCTGCAGAGCTTTTGCAGAAGAGAGTGGCAGAACTTTCCGGCAGTAAAATCCTAGTACTGGGCATGTTGGCAGATAAAGACTGCCAACAGGTAATTCAGCTTCTGGAGCCTGTTTTTGACCAAATCTATTTGGTGAGCCTAAACGTGCCTAGAGGGCAGACTTCAGAACAGTTACAAGCGATGTTTACCGACCAGGCAAAGGTTCAGTCAGTAGCCAGTGTTGCGACGGTGATCGATAGCATTAAAAACAACCATAATGCTGCAGAGAATGTTATTATCGCAGGATCATTTTATACCGTAGCTGATGCGTTGACCGCATTAACTGAAGGTCCTTAACCAGATGCAGCAGAAAGTAAAATATCGACTCGTTGGGTTAGCGGTGATTCTGCTCTCCGCTGCGGTCATCTTTCCAGTATTTTTTGATGGCGCAGGCTATAAAGAGCGTCAACTTCAGTCAGAAATTCCTTCAGGGCCGGTACCTCCAGAGATCGTTAGAATTTCACCTAAGAATAAACCGTTGCCAGATACATCAGAACCCGCTGAACCGATGCCTCCAGTCCAGTTGCCTGAGCCTCCTGTTGAGGTAAAAAAAGTTATAGAGAAAACAGTTGCTGAGAATAAGATTGAGCTGGAAATCCACAAAGATCAGCCTGTACTAGATCAGCAGGGTGTGCCAGTGGCTTGGACTCTACAGCTGGCAAGCTTCAAAGATGAGACCAATGCCAAGGGGTTGCGTAAGCAGCTTATCGCCGAAGGGCACAAGGTATTTACCCGCAAACAGGGTGATTTGGTTAAGGTCTACGTAGGACCTGAATTCCAGAAGAGCAGGCTGGAATCATTAAAAGATAAACTGAAAAAAGATTTCGGGCTAAACGGTATTATTGTGCGTTTCACAACGCAGTAACATTGCGTTACTGACTCTGTTAAAATGCGCGCAATTTCATTGAGCAGTTATTATGAATTGGGCTGACTGGACCATCTTAGGCATCATTGGCGTTTCAAGCCTTTTTAGCTTGAAGCGAGGCTTCGTGAGGGAAGCGCTTTCTCTGGTGACCTGGGTTGCTGCATTTATTATCGCCCGTTTATTTTCCCAATCTCTCTCTGTTGTATTAGAGCCTTATCTGGAAACGCCTTCAGTACGCTACATCGCAGCCTTTGCTATTCTCTTTATAGCTGCGTTGGTAGTAGGGGTGTTGATTAACAAACTGGTTGGGGCCTTGGTTGATGCTACCGGCCTCACTGGTACAGACCGGGTTTTGGGAATAGGTTTTGGTGCTGCTCGTGGTGGCCTGATTGTGGTTGCTATAGTTGCATTGATAGGTATGAGCCCAGCGGTTAATGACCGCTGGTTTAAGGAATCGCAACTGATTCCGCATTTCGTGCTGATGGAAGCATGGACAAAGGATATGGCGAGTGATGTAGGTCGCTTGATCTGGAACGCTGGACGCTGAGGAGCCTGAGGCGTTTGGGACTAGTTCTCAGATTCCTCGAATTTAATTAGTTTGCACTTTGAGGTGAGTTTAAATGTGCGGCATTGTTGGCATAGTAGCCAAATCTAATGTAAACCAGACAATTTTCGACGCCCTGACTGTACTGCAGCATCGTGGGCAAGACGCAGCAGGTATGGTGACCTGTGAAGGGAATAAATTCTTCTTGCGTAAAGACAACGGTCTGGTGAATGAAGTTTTCCGTACCCGCCATATGAAACGTCTGGTGGGTAATGTGGGTATCGGGCATGTTCGTTACCCTACAGCAGGTAGCTCCAGCTCTGCGGAAGCCCAGCCATTTTATGTGAACTCGCCTTACGGTATCGCACTGGCTCATAACGGTAATCTGACGAATGCAGATGATCTGGCGGACAAAATGTTCCGTGCGGATCTACGTCATATCAACACTACATCAGATTCCGAAGTACTACTAAACGTATTTGCACATGAACTGCAGCTGCAGGGTAAACTTCAGCCCCAAGCAGACGATATGTTTTCAGCAGTACGCCGAGTGTATGAGCGTTGCACGGGTGGTTATGCTGCTGTTGCGATGATCACCGGTTATGGCATGTTGGCGTTCCGTGATCCAAATGGTATCCGTCCACTGACTTATGGTAAGCGTGAGACCGAAGAAGGCACCGAATATATGGTGGCTTCCGAGAGTGTTGCTCTGGACATCTCCGGTTTTGAACGAGTACGTGATATCGAGCCAGGTGAAGCTATCTACATTGATATGGATGGCAACGTTTCTACACAGCTATGTGCCGAACAGAATCAATTAGCACCATGCCTATTTGAATATGTTTATCTGGCGCGCCCTGACTCTATTATCGACGATGTCAGCGTACATAAAGCGCGTATGCGTATGGGTAAGAAGCTTGCAGAAAAAGTTATGCGTGAGCGCCCGGAGCATGATATTGATGTAGTTATCGCTATTCCAGATACCAGCCGTACTTCAGCAATGGAGATGGCGAAGGAGCTGGGTGTAACCTACCGAGAAGGTTTTATCAAAAACCGCTATATCGGCCGTACTTTCATCATGCCCGGTCAGACTCTGCGTAAGAAGTCAGTACGTCGTAAACTGAATCCTATTGGTCTGGAATTTCAAGACAAAGTAGTGATGCTGGTGGATGACTCCATCGTCCGTGGTACAACATCAAGCCAGATCGTACAGATGGCACGTGATGCCGGTGCTAAGAAGGTTTACTTTGCATCAGCAGCCCCAGCGGTTAAATACCCGAACGTTTACGGTATCGATATGCCAGCTGCTGAGGAGCTAATTGCTCATGGCCGTACTGATGATGAGGT
>NZ_JAAEQH010000127.1 GCF_024231755.1 Neptuniibacter sp. | reverse complement strand
GCAAACCCTTGGCTGCACTGCCATAAAACTTTTGGGGAATACAATGACTACAACTAATCAAACGATTTACTGGACTCTTACTGACGAAGCTCCATCACTGGCAACATGTTCATTTCTGCCGATCGTACGAGCATTTACCTCTGCTGCTGATATTAATGTAAAAATTTCTGATATCTCTTTAGCTGGCCGTGTTCTATCTGCTTTCCCCGAAAACCTGAGCGAAGACCAGCGCGTAGAAGACGGTCTTAAGTTCCTAGGCGAACTGACTCAGGATCCAAGCGCTAACATTATCAAACTGCCAAACATCAGTGCTTCTATCCCACAGCTGAAAGCATGTATCGCTGAGCTGCAGGCACAGGGTTACGATATCCCTGACTTCCCTGAAGACCCACAGAGCACTAAAGAAGAAGACATTAAAGCGCGTTACTCAAAGATTCTGGGTTCAGCTGTAAACCCAGTTCTGCGTGAAGGTAACTCTGACCGTCGTGCACCAGGTGCTGTAAAAGCATTTGCACGCAAGTTCCCACACTCCATGGGTAAATGGAGCAAGGCATCTCAGACACACGCTGACTACATGCGTGGCGGCGATTTCTTCTCCAGTGAGCAGTCTGTAACTATGGATGAAGCTGGCGACGTTCGCATCGAATTCGTTAACCCGAACGGTGCAGTTGAAGTTAAAAAAGAACTGACTCTGGAAAAAGGCGAAATCATTGATTCTATGCGCATGAGCTGCTCCGCTCTGCGTGAGTTCTTCGAAGAGTCTCTACAAGACGCTAAAGAAACCGGTGTTATGTGGTCCCTGCACGTTAAAGCGACCATGATGAAGGTTTCTCACCCTATCGTATTCGGTCATGCGGTAACTGTATTCTACAAAGACCTGTTTGAAGAGTACGGCGATCTATTTAAAGAGCTGGGCGTAAACCCTAACAATGGTATCGGTAGCGTTTACGATAAAATCGCTTCACTGCCTCGCTCTAAGCGCGAAGAGATCGAAGAAGCGATCTACAAGTGCTACGAAACTCGTCCTAAGCTGGCGATGGTAGATTCTTCTAAAGGTATCACTAACCTGCACGTTCCTTCCGATGTAATCGTTGATGCATCTATGCCAGCAATGATCCGTAACGGTGGTAAGATGTGGGACGCAAACGGCCAGACTGCTGACACTAAAGCAGTAATGCCTGAATCTACATACTCTCGTATGTACCAGGACATGATCAACTTCTGTAAAACAAATGGTGCATTTGACCCGACTACAATGGGTACAGTTCCTAACGTTGGTCTGATGGCTAAGAAAGCTGAAGAGTACGGCTCTCACGACAAAACTTACGAAATCGAAAAAGAAGGTCTGATGCGCGTTGTTAAGGCAGACGGTACTGTCCTAATGCGCCACAAAGTAGAAGTTGGCGATATCTGGCGTGCTTGCCAGACTAAAGACGAGCCGGTACGCGACTGGGTTAAACTGGCTGTAAACCGTGCACGCCAGTCTGACACACCTGCTATCTTCTGGCTTGATCAGGAACGTGCACACGATCTTGAGCTGACTAAGAAAGTAAACGAATACCTGAAAGAGCACGATACTGAAGGTCTAGAAATTTACATCAAGTCTTACAGCCAGGCGATGCGCTTCTCCATGGACCGCATGATCCGCGGTAAAGATACTATCTCTGTGACTGGTAACGTACTTCGTGACTACCTGACTGACCTGTTCCCAATCATGGAACTGGGCACATCAGCTAAGATGCTATCTATCGTTCCAATGCTGAAAGGCGGTGGCATGTACGAAACAGGTGCTGGTGGTTCAGCTCCTAAACACGTACAGCAGGTTGAAGAAGAAAACCACCTGCGCTGGGATTCACTGGGTGAATTCCTGGCTCTGGCAGTATCTCTGGAAGATGTTGGTATCAAGAACGATAACAAACGCGCTGCTATCCTGGCTAAGACTCTGGATGCTGCGACAGGTAAACTACTTGAAAACAACAAGTCTCCTTCTCGTAAAACTGGTGAACTAGACAACCGTGGCTCTCACTTCTACCTGGGCATGTACTGGGCACAGGAAGTTGCGCATCAGTCTGAAGACCCAGAACTGGCTGCTGAATTTAAAGCGCTGGAAGAGGCACTGACTAGCAATAAAGATCAGATCATTGCGGAACTTGCGGAGTGTCAGGGTTCTCCAGCAGAACTTGATGGCTATTATCACGCTAAGCGTGAAACTGTTAAGAAAGTAATGCGCCCAAGTAGCACTCTGAATAATGCTCTGGCTGCAGCTACTAAATAATCTGTTCCAATACTAAAAAAAGCCCGGCGTATGCCGGGCTTTTTGTTTCTCTACTTTTAACTTCTATACTGATCTCATAACCCTCAGCAATGAGACCGGTATGTTTCAAAATCTAACCTCTACGATCTGCCTCATTCTATTTCTGGCACTCAATCCCAGCTATGCTGAAACCGTTAGGTTAACCACGCACAACCTCGCTCCATACAGTTACTATGAAAACGACAAACTGATTGGGAAAGCCGTTATAGTAGTCGAGTGCGCTTTTAAACAGCTCAATAATTTTGAAGCTGAATTCATTGTTGTTCCATGGAAAAGAGCGCAACAGATGGTAGAAAAGAATGAGGCTGAGGGATTTTTCGCTGCCTCTCACAATCCGCAAAGGGATGAATACGCAGTAATTTCAGAAATCATTGCTGAGCAAAAATGGACCTGGTATATGCTAACAGAACGGATAGCGGATCCAACCAGCGATACCTTTAAACAGAATTATATTGTCAGCAGTTTTCTGGGTGCCAATATGCAGAAGTGGCTGAATCAACAGGGTTTCAAACTAGTAAACCAACTTCCTTCAACTAATTTGCAGCTATTTAAGCTACTCATGCATAAAAGAGTTGATGCCATCCTTGCTAATGATCAGGTGATGAACAAACTGATTACTGAGAACAATGCAGCTGACAAGATCAGTACCATCATTAACCGAAACAAGCCTCTAGGCGTCTATTTCAGCAAGGCATTCATCCAGAAAAACCCAAAATTCCTACCCTCCTTCAATCAAGCTGTACTAAATTGTCGTAGCTAAACGGCAGGCATAAACAAACGACATGCACAAAAAAGCACGCTCATAAGCGTGCTTTAAAATACTTCTTACTTAACGTTATGACTTACAGGTTAGCTATTCTGTTTAAGCCAGAAATTGCTGCCACACGATAAGCCTCAGCCATGGTTGGGTAGTTGAACGTTGTATTGATAAAGTACTTCAACGTATTAGCCTCACCCTCCTGCGCCATAATCGCCTGACCGATATGCACGATCTCAGCAGCATGTTCGCCGAAACAGTGAATACCTAAAATCTCCAACGTCTCACGGTTGAATAGAATCTTCAGCATACCAACCGGCTGACCATAGATTTGGGCACGAGCTGTATCTTTAAAGAAAGCCTGGCCTACTTCGTAAGGCACACACTCACTTGTAAGCTCTTCCTCAGTCTTACCTACAGAACTGATCTCTGGAATTGTGTAGATTCCCGTAGGCACTTCATTGATATAACGGAAGTCCTCAGCATCCAGCATATCTGCTGCTGCCGCACGCCCCTGATCCAATGCCG
This sequence comes from Neptuniibacter sp., assembly GCF_024231755.1. Lineage (GTDB taxonomy): Bacteria > Pseudomonadota > Gammaproteobacteria > Pseudomonadales > Balneatricaceae > Neptuniibacter. The sequence goes on along the minus strand of NZ_JAAEQH010000127.1, from coordinate 4,283 downwards.
CTGAAGCTAGGCTTGGCCAACCGACTACGTCACCTGCAGCATAGATTCCTTCACATGCTGTACGGTAGTGCTCATCCACTTCTAACTGACCACGGCTGTTTGCTGTAAGACCAATATTTTCCAGCTTAAGCTGTTCAGTGTTACCGCTACGGCCGTTACACCACAGGAATGCGTCTGCACGGATTTTCTTACCTGACTGAAGGGTCAGTGTTACGCCACGCTCATCAGCCTCAACGCTATCATATGTTTCGTTGTGGCGGATCTTCACAGCATTGTTACGCAAGTGGTAGCTAAGAGAATCAGAGATCTCTGCATCCAGGAAAGACAACAGGCGACTCTGGTTATCGATCAGATCAACTTTTACACCCAAACCACTAAAGATAGATGCGTACTCAGAACCGATTACGCCCGCACCGTAAATAATCAAGGTACGTGGGGTATGGCTCAGCTTAAGAACTGTATCTGAGTTGTAGATACGAGGGTGACTGAAATCGATATCGGCAGGTGTATATGGTCGAGAACCCGTCGCTATAACAATATTTTTGGCTTTGATGGTCTCGTCGCCGCTCGACGTACCGCGAACAATGACAGTGTTTTTATCTTCAAACTCTGCCTGACCGAAGAAAACATCGATACGATTACGTGCGTAAAAGTTTGTACGCAGCATAACCTGGCTGGAAATAACCTTTTCTGCTCGCTTCAGTACTTTAGGAAAAGAGAACCAGCGAGGCTCACCGATATCACGGAACATCGGGTTGGTATTAAATTCAATGATCTGCTTAACAGAGTGGCGTAACGCCTTGGAAGGGATAGTACCTTTATGAGTACAGTTACCACCTACGGATTCCTGCTCCTCAATTACGGCAACACGGCGACCTTTCTTAGCAGCATTCATCGCTGCGCCTTCACCTGCCGGACCTGAACCGATCACAATGACATCATAGTCATAAACCGCCATCACTATCCCCTATCAATTATCGTTATCTTATTGTTTCGTTAGGATCATACCAGCTTACGTCTTATTAAGAATCTACGCAGACTAATCCTTTAGATTTAAGCATGTATTTTATTGTTTTCACTGCCCTTTTAGGGTGCAAAAAACCAAAGAGTCAGCTGGATTCTACTCTTTCTCAGAACCTTTTATTTCGTAGCCCAGATCAGCCTTATCAACTTCTTTCTGCTGACGTTCCTGTTCCTCTTCACACTTTTGCGGATCATCGCCACAGATACTGCATTTACCCTCAATACCTACGTTTGCCAATCCGCCACAGGAACCGGAGATAGGCTTTCTTCCCATGATAACGCCAACGGACATCGCCACAATTACAATCATCAAGAAAACAAACGCAAAAATCATCGTAGCCATACTATTACCTCAGTGCACCAGATAACGATTGAAACCTGATGTCATCAATTCTTCAAAGCCCTGCTCACCTTTCACTAACAAAAAGGCTTCAACATCTTCAGCTTCAGCAAATTCAAGAGCCTTCTCCGGCCCCATCACCATCATAGCAGTAGCAAACCCATCTGCCTGGGCGCAGGTTTTAGCCAAAACAGTGACAGATGCCAGCTTATGCTTAATGGGCTGAGCTGTTTGTGGATCTATTGTATGCGAAAAACGCACACCGTTCTCTTCAAAGTAGTTACGATAATCACCTGAAGTAGCAACACCAATGTCACTCACAGCAATTATCTTATGGATCTCTCTTCCAGCCTCAGCGATCGGTGACTCTATTGCAATCCGCCAACTCAGGCCTGCAGGCTTAAGCCCTTTTGCACGAAGCTCACCACCGATTTCAACCAGATAACTATTGATCCCCTCCGCCTCAAGAAGTTCAGCAACAGTGTCAACACCATAACCTTTAGCGATAGCGGAAAGATCGATATAACTATCTTTAGATTTAGTTAGCTGATCACCATTCAGTGTAACAGCCGTATAACCAACACGCTGATTAACAGCTGTTATCTGCTCTTGGGTTGGCGCTTTAACCACTCGCCCGTCAGGTCCAAACCCCCAAAGGTTTACTAGCGGCCCAACCGTAACATCGAAAGCACCACCTGATTTCTCACTAAGCTCCAAACCCTGTGAGATCACGAATGCCAATTCATCAGAGATGGTTTGGCTACTACCCTCAGGTAGAGCATTAAATTGGGATAGTTCGGAATCAGAAATATAAGTCGACATACTCTGGTTAACACGTATCAGAGCTTTATCAATTAATCCTGAAATCTTAGCCTTATGCGCATCATCCTGAGTAACCCACTTTACAGAAAAGGTGGTGCCCATTGTCATGCCAAAATGACTATAAATTCTTTCCTCTGCTTTCTGACAACCAGAGAGGAAGAATAATGCGGAGATTAGAAACAAAGCGGCCAGCAAATAAATTGCTGGCCACTGGTTTCTCTTAAGAGAAAGGATCATCAGGTGTTAACCACCAAAGTCATCCAGGAAGATGTTTTCGCGCTCTACACCCAGATCCAACAGCATCTGGATTACAGCGGAGTTCATCATTGGCGGTCCACACATGTAGTACTCACAATCTTCAGGCGCTTCGTGGTCCTTAAGATAGTTTTCATACAATACGTTATGGATGAAGCCTGTCATGCCATCCCAGTTATCTTCAGGCATTGGGTCTGACAGAGCCAGATGCCATTGGAAGTTATCATTCTCTTCCTGAAGCTGATCGTACTCTTCATTGTAGAATGATTCACGCAGTGAACGTGCACCATACCAGAATGTAATCTTACGATCTGTTTTAACACGCTTAAGAATGTCAAAGATATGTGAACGCATTGGTGCCATACCCGCACCACCACCAATGAAGCACATTTCATTGTCAGTGTCTTGAGCAAAGAACTCACCAAATGGTCCGTATACAGTGATCTTATCACCTTCTTTCAGGTTGAATACGTAAGAAGACATGATTCCCGGCGGGAAGTCTGTACCCGGAGGTGGCGAAGCGATACGGATGTTGAATTTCACAACACCACGCTCTTCTGGATAGTTCGCCATAGAGTAAGCACGAATAGTAGGTTCAGTCACTGTGGACACATACTGCCACATGTTAAACTTATCCCAATCTTCGCGGTACTCCTCCTGGATATCGAAGTCTTTGTAGTTAACTACGTGAGGAGGACATTCTAACTGAACGTAACCACCTGCACGGAAGTCTACGTTTTCACCTTCAGGCAGACGCAGAGTCAGCTCTTTAATGAAGGTTGCAACGTTAGGATTGGACTCAACAGTACATTCCCACTTCTTAACACCAAAGATCTCTTCTTCCAGCTGAATCTCCATGTCCTGCTTTACAGCAACCTGACATGATAGACGCCAGCCTTCTTTAGCTTCACGCATCGTGAAGTGTGATTCTTCAGTAGGTAGCATAGAGCCACCACCTGCATGAACTTCACACGTACACTGGGCGCAGGTACCACCGCCACCACAAGCAGAAGGGATAAAGATACCCTGGTCTGCCAGCGTTTGAAGCAGCTTGCCACCTGCAGGAACGGTCACTGATTTCTCAGGATCGTTATTGATACTAATTGTTACATTGCCGGAGCTAACCAGCTTTGAACGTGCTGCCAGAATTACCGCCACCAGTACAAGTACTACGGCGGTAAACATGACAACTCCTAGAACGATTTCAGCATTCATTGGCTAATCCTTCCTTTGTTGACCATGTAGGCATTAAAGCGATACGCCAGAGAAAGACATGAAGCCCAGAGACATCAGACCTACAGTAATGAAGGTGATGCCCAGACCACGTAGACCTTCTGGCACGTCGCTGTATTTTAGTTTTTCACGGATACCTGCCAGGGCTGTAATCGCCAGCGCCCAACCGATACCTGCACTGATGCCGTAAACAACGGATTCACCGAAGTTGTAATCACGCTCTACCATGAACAGCGCCGCACCCATGATTGCACAGTTTACTGTGATCAGAGGCAGGAACACACCCAGAGAGTTATAGAGCACAGGTACATACTTATCCAGGAACATCTCCAGGATCTGTACCATAGCCGCGATTACACCTATGTAAGAGATATAACCCAGGAAGCTAAGATCAACTTCAGGATATCCCGCCCATGCCAATGCGCCTTCACGCAGCAGCATGTTGTAAATCAAGTTGTTTACAGGTGTTGTAATTGCCAACACAACGATTACAGCAATACCCAGACCCAGAGATGTCTGAACTTTCTTGGAGATCGCCAGGAAAGTACACATCCCAAGGAAGAATGCCAACGCCATGTTTTCAACGAAAATCGCCTTAACGGCAAGGCTG
>NZ_JAAEQH010000126.1 GCF_024231755.1 Neptuniibacter sp. | reverse complement strand
TTTATCCGCGTATCAGCACTTAAAGGCAATGAACATGTTCTATCATCAAACCAACTAAACGATCCCACAACATCTTCTTTTTTGTTACAGAATGAAAAAGAAGAGAGGTTCGTAATTGGGATTTCTGCTATTGATCGCACAAGTGCAGTCAAAAACTTAAACATGAGCGTTTTGGTGTCAGCTCCATTCGAACAGGCTATTGCACCGATAGCAACATTAGAAAAAACTGCCTATTCCCTAGCAATTATTTTAGGTTGTATCATTTTTGCTATAATGATTTTCGGCTCAAGAAAAGTTATGGCAGTGGTTCATTACGAAGCCAACTTCGATCCCGTTACTTTACTTCCAAATCGCAGGCTCTTTAACGACAGATTGCAACAAACGCTTGCATATAGTTTAAGAGAATCTAATTCACCCTCTCTCCTATACCTTGATCTTGATAGGTTTAAAGAAGTTAATGATTCTTTAGGACATGTGGTAGGGGACCAATTACTCAGAGAAGTAGCAACGAGATTGAAAGGTCAAGTGCGCCAAAGTGATAGCGTTGCTCGTTTAGGAGGGGATGAATTCGCAATTATATTGAGGAATACAACAAATAACACTCGGGTTGATAGAGTAGCAGAAGCGATCATTAATGCAGTACACAAGCCTTTCCACCTTGGGGAGCATCAAGTATTCACTTCAGCTAGTGTAGGGATAGCCATTTACCCAACTGATGGTGAAACAGCTGCTCAATTAATGGTATCAGCAGACCACGCATTGTCTCATGCAAAAAAACAAGGTAAGAACAAATTCTTATTTTTCTCTAAAGAGATGCAATGGGCATCTATAAGAAGACATGAGCTATCTAATGAGTTAAGAAAGGCAATTCCAAACGGTGATTTCCAAGTTTATTTCCAGCCTATCGTTAGTACTAATAAGCCTGCTTCAATATGTAAACTTGAAGCATTAATCCGTTGGAATCATCCTAAACTAGGTTTTATCAGTCCATTGGAATTTATTCCTATAGCAGAAGAGACGCACTTTATTTCTGATCTGGGAGACTGGGTTTTCATAGAATCATTAAAATTTATTAGAAACGCCAAAAATACATTCAATATGGATATTGAGGTCAGTATTAATGTTTCCCCACTTCAGTTCAAGGCAAAGAACTTGCTCAAAACTTGGTCGGAACACCTTGTTGAATTGGGAGTATCGGGTAACTCCATTATTATAGAGATCACAGAAGGGGTTTTGATGGTTAACGACCCCCTCATAAATGATCAGCTAATTGAATTGCGTGAGGCTGGGGTAAAGATATCCTTAGATGATTTTGGTACTGGGTATTCTTCGCTCGCATACCTAAAAAAATTCAATATTGATTACTTAAAAATAGACAAAGCATTTGTTGATGACCTAGAAACGAGCTCTAGTGATCTAGCTCTATGTGAGGCCATCATCGCAATGTCACATACACTAGGGATAAAAGTAGTTGCAGAAGGGGTAGAAACCAAGGACCAAGCAACCCTCCTTAAACAGCTCAAGTCAGACTACTGCCAAGGCTACTTTTTTTCAAAACCACTTACACAAATACAGACAGTTTCATACCTAGAAGAGAATCACAGTATTGCCCAATAATACGTTCAAGAGATAAGAGATTTTTACCGTTCTGATCTGATATTAAGTCTATTAATCGTCCAGTAAAACCTATACAGATATTCTTATTACTAATAAGATTAGATATGCACCTCACGTTAAAGCCTGGATTAACTAACAGAGTATGAGGCGATGCGGGAAAAACCAGCCAATCATCTATAGTTACAGCAAGAGGTAAAGTCATATTGATTGAAATGACAAAACGAACAAACAGAAGTTACACAGCCGAATTTAAACAAGAAACCGTAGGACTAAAAAACAGATATTCTTGTAGACTGTCGTCTAATTATTTAGCGAAATCTTTATGAGTCCTCCCAGGTAGTTGCTGATTGCCTGTGGAGGAGTCTTTCATCAGGGGGCGTAAAGCCAAATGAGATCAATAATAATGGTTAGTTTGAAAAATAACTATCGACTTGGTAGGAGTTATAACGAGTTGTCTTTACTTCAACAATGTAAAACATTATTGACAGTCGCAACGTTCTTTTTAGGAGCCGAAAGCCTATTTGCTGCCGAAGTTAACAGCGTGGCGCTTAGCGAAAACCTGGCCGTAACAATTGCCGTCAGCGACAACCCGAATCTCGCTGAAGTAAATGAGCGCTATAAAGCCCTGTTAGATGTTCCCTCTCAAGTTGGTGCTTTGCCAGATCCCATGGTAAGTCTGAACGCGATGAATTTCCCCACGGATACGTTCAGCAGAGATCAGGAGCCTATGACTCAGCTTCAAGTCGGTATCAGTCAGGTTTTTCCTTTTCCTGGAAAATTAGGCTTGAAGGAAGAAGCCGCAGAATACGAAGCAACCGCTGCAGGACACTCCGTCGATGAAGTGCGCCTGCAACTTGTGAAGAATGTGAAAAGCAAATGGTGGCAGTTGTATTATTTGGATCGGGCTCTGGAGACGATTAAAAACAATCAGGCACTACTTCGCCAGTTTATTACTGTTGCGCAAACCAAGTATGAAACCGGTAAGGGATTACAGCAAGATGTATTACTGGCTCAGCTAGAGCTATCCAAGTTACTGGATCAGGAAATACAACTGGAGGCGCTGCGCCGTAATCAGGCGATAAAGCTCAATATTCTAATGGATAGAGCGGCGAACGAAGTGATTGTGCTGCCCGAGCAAGTTGCCAGATCAATGCCGGATGTCGCCGATGAAAACGTACTGTACCAACAAGCTGAATCCTCTCGCCCACTGTTAAAAAAAATGGAATCGAAAGTCGAGGCCGCACGGTCTCGTCTGGATTTGGCTGAACGAGACTTCTACCCCGATTTTAAATTGGGCGTTACCTATGGAGACCGGACTGGAGATAACCCGCCCCCAATGGGCGGGGCGCGCTCAGATTTTTTCTCAGTCATGGTTGGCGTAAAGGTGCCGCTCTATGCCGGCCGCAAGCAGTCTAAAGCTGTGTCCCAACGAAGCAGTGAGCTACAAATGAATCGTTATGCCCTGATTGATGAGAAAAGTATGGTCATGGCTGCCATATCTTCTGCAGTGACAGATTATCAAGAGGCCAAACAACAGTTTTCACTGTATGGCACAGGCATCGTGCCACAAGCACAACAAACCGTTCAATCCATGTTGGCAGGTTATCAGGTTAGCGAAGTCGATTTTCTAAACCTGGTGCGCAGCCAAATGACCCTTTTTAACTATGAATTGCAATACTGGAAGGCGTTAAGTAATGCGAAACAAGCATTAGCACGCCTGGAAGCTGCTGTCGGCGAGGAAACCGTTTATGAATAAATCAACACTCATCATCGCTGTACTCATGCTTACCATAGGTCTAGGAGCCGGATATTGGTTGTCCGGTGGTAATAGCACGAATGCTGTTGTGTCTGACGAAAAGAAACCACTGTTTTATCGTAATCCGATGAACCCCAGTGTGACGTCACCCGTCCCGGCAAAGGATTCAATGGGCATGGATTATGTGCCTGTTTATGCCGAGGAGGATACGAAGCCCGCTGAACGGGAGATACTTTTCTATAGAAACCCGATGAACCCATCAGTGACTTCTCCTGTACCCGCCAAAGATTCGATGGGTATGGATTATGTGCCCGTGTATGCCGATGACGAATCCAGTGAAGTTGTGGGTACAGTGAAGATCGATCCGGTGATTGTACAAAACATTGGGGTGCGTACCGCAAAAGCACAACAGACCGCTATAAGTCGAACTATTCGAGCTGTGGGCAGAGTGGACTTCGATGAGGAACGAATGGCCAGGCTCCACCCCAAAATCGAAGGATGGATTGAAGACATTCGTGTCGATAAAACAGGACAAAACGTTGCTGATGATGAAGTCCTGCTAAGCATTTATTCCCCTAAATTGGTTTCCGCCCAACAAGAATATCTGTTGGCACTGAATAATTTGAAAGCACTTGAAAAAAGTCCTTTTGAAGAGATTAAGCAGGGAGCACGCGATTTAGCGAGAAACTCTCGCGAACGTCTGCTGCTGCTGGATGTCCCCGAACATCAGATACGTGAGCTGGAACAAACCCGCAAGATCAAAAAGAGCCTGCATATCCATTCTCCCGTCGCTGGTACCGTAATTCGCATAGGCTCGCGCCAGGGGCAGTATGTGACACCGAAAACGGAACTTTACATGATGGTGGATCTGAGTCAGGTCTGGGTTTACGCCGATGTGTATGAGTATGAACTCCCTTGGGTAAAAATCGGTGATGAGGTTGAAATGACCTTGGCTTCGGTTCCAGGAAAGACATTTAGCGGTTCACTTGAGTACATCTACCCTTATGCCGAATCCAAAACACGTACAACGAAGGTTCGTCTGGTATTCGATAATCGTGAATTGCTGCTACGGCCTGACATGTTCGCAGAAGTCAGTATCAAATCTGACAAGCAAAACAATGCTGTCGTCATTCCCGCAGAAGCGGTCATTCGTTCAGGGGGACGTCCTCAGGTATTTGTCGTTAGAGCGCCCGGTAAATTCGAGCCTCGGTTTGTTAAGCTCGGCGTCGAGTCCAGTGGAGAAGTAGCGGTGCTGGATGGCATCAGCGCCGGAGAAGAGGTTGTCACCTCAGCCCAGTTCCTGGTCGACTCAGAGTCCAAGCTGCGTGAAGCCACAGCCAAGATGATGGAGGGCTTACAAGATTCTGGTGAAGGAGAAGATGACGCCAAGAACATGAAAGGCCATAGCGGCATGAATCATAGCGATGAAACCATGATCGAGCATACGCCCGAAGATGCAGAAGTTCATTCTGGCCACAATATGGGTCAAGAGATGAAACCATCAAAGCAGGGAGCCCACGAACATGATTAACGCCATCATCAATGCGTCCCTGCGTGATCGTTTTATGGTGTTGATTGCAACGGTAATCATCGCTCTCGTTGGGATATTCGCCTACAAGAATGCACCATTGGACGCCATCCCGGATTTATCTGATGTGCAGGTGATCATATTTACTGAATACCCGGGACAATCGCCCCAAGTCGTTGAAGACCAGGTCACATACCCCCTGACAACGTCGATGCTGGCAGTGCCTCGCACCAAAGTCGTTAGGGGCTACTCATTCTTCGGTTTGTCGTTTGTGTACATCATTTTTGAAGATGGCACCGATATGTACTGGGCGCGCTCGCGCGTACTGGAATCGATCAACTATGTCAGCGGTCGACTGCCTCAAGGCATTACGCCTACCTTGGGGCCAGACGCCACCGGGGTAGGTTGGGTATACGAATATGCCCTGGTCGATAAAACCGGTAAGCATGACTTGTCGCAACTGCGTTCTTTACAGGATTGGTATTTACGTTACCCCCTTCAAACTGTTGAAGGCGTCTCTGAAGTCGCATCGGTGGGCGGTTATGTCAAACAGTATCAGGTTGAAGTCGATCCAAATGCGCTACTGCGCTACAACATTCCCCTGAGCAAAATTAAGATGGCCATCAAGATGTCCAACAAGGACGTGGGTGGTCGTCTGGTTGAATTGGCCGAAACCGAATATATGGTGCGCGGTCTGGGGTACATTCAGTCGATCGATGATCTCAATAGTATACCCGTCAGTGTGGACAAAAACGGCACGCCCATTCGACTACAAGACGTGGCACATGTACAAGTGGGTCCCGAACTACGCAGAGGCCTGGTTGATTTAAATGGTGAAGGCGAGGTTGCTGGCGGTGTTGTGATTATGCGCTTTGGCGAGAATGCCTTAGCGACGATCCAGGCCGTGCGCGCCAAGCTGGAAGAGTTGAAGGCCGGCTTACCGGAAGGCGTGGAGATTGTTCCTGTATATGACCGCGGTGATTTGATCGAACGGGCAGTTAAGAGCCTGAATACATCGCTCTTTCAAGAGCTGCTTATCGTCAGCCTTGTGGTCATTTTGTTTTTGCTACATGCGCGATCAGCCTTTGTGGCGATCATTACGCTGCCCCTGGGAATCCTGATGGCCTTTATCATCATGCGTATCCAGGGCTTGAATGCCAATATCATGTCCTTAGGTGGCATCGCCATCACCATTGGCACCATGGTCGATGGGGCAATTGTAATGGTGGAAAATGCCCATAGCCGGTTAGCCGAGGCTCGCGAAGAAAAAGGGAGCGAGCTGACTTCGGATGAGCGCTGGAAAACGATTGGTGACTCCTGTCAGGAAGTTGGGCCTGCGCTGTTTTTTTCGTTACTGGTTATCACCGTTTCATTTTTACCCATCTTTACCATGCAGGCACAGGAAGGCCGCCTATTCAGCCCACTGGCGTTTACGGCAACCTATGCGATGGCGGCGTCAGCCATTCTGGCAATTACCTTAGTGCCAGTGATGATGGGGTACTTTCTGCGCGGGAAGATCATCGCCGAGCATAAAAACCCGATTAACCGCGCACTCCATGCACTCCATGGGCCGGCGCTGAAACTCGCTATGCGGTGGAGAAGTGTCACGCTTGTATTGGCCTTAGGGTTATTGGCAGCAACCTATTACCCCTATTCAAAACTGGGTAGCGAATTCATGCCGCCCCTGGACGAGGGTGACATCCTCTATATGCCCACGACATTCCCGGGTATTTCAATTACTAAAGCCAAAGAGCTGCTTCAACAGACAGATAAAATCCTGTCGACATTTCCCGAAGTACACCATGTCTTCGGCAAGGTTGGGCGCGCTGAATCTGCAACTGACTCGGCGCCTCTGGCCATGATCGAAACAACGGTTCGGCTTAAACCCAAAGAGGAGTGGCCCGATCCCTCAAAGTCCACCAAGGACCTGATGAATGAAATGGATAAGGCCATACAATTTCCTGGTTTAGCTAACGCCTGGACAATGCCGATAAAAACCCGTATCGACATGTTGTCGACGGGTATCAAAACACCTATTGGCATCAAAGTATCAGGACCTGATTTGAACGTTCTTCAACAGGTTTCTCAGGACATCGAGCAGGCCATGAAAACGCTGCCGGAAACAACGTCAGCCTTCGGCGATCGAGCCGTGGGTGGGTATTACCTGGATTTTGAAATCGATCGGGACAGTGCCGCACGCTATGGCCTAACCGTAGGCGCCGTGCAGGATATTATTCAAAGTGCCATTGGCGGCATGAATATCACAGAAACAGTTGAAGGGCTTGAACGGTATCCGGTAAACCTCCGCTATCCACGTGAATTGCGCGATGACATGGAGACCTTGAAACGGGTATTGATACCG
>NZ_JAAEQH010000125.1 GCF_024231755.1 Neptuniibacter sp. | reverse complement strand
CCGACTGGGGGCCGGTCTATTAGGTCATTTACGGTAGCTTTCTGGCAATTTTCCAGGCTGGCGCGAACGGTGACGATCAGTCCTTTCTGTCAGCACTGCAAACTGCCAGAAAGCAACCATAAATGACCTAATAGACTGGCAGGAAGTCAGCCGACTGGGGGCCAGTCTATTAGGTCATTTACAGTTGCTTTCTGGCAATTTTCCAGGCTGGCGCAAACGGTGACGATCAGTCCTTTCTGTGTTAAGGTTGAACCTGCGAGCAGATCACTACCTAACAGATGTTGGTACCACAGCGTAGTCCTGTTATTAGAGAGCACCCTGGACGGATCCCGAGAAACAATCCAATAGCATGAGAACTTGACCCGACTGAGGTAAAACGGTTTAAAAGTATTTGACTGACTAGTGCACGAATCGTTCCGTACTCTGTGACCATAGAGTATGAACAAAGGTTTATTCAATAAGCAAGCATGGTAGCAAAAGTACGATAACGGAGCAGAGAGACCGCTCGCATCCAGTTCTTATTTGAATGCAATATCCGAGCGTAGCTCAGACACAACTCAAGGAATGACCGGTTGCTTCAAAAGTAATACCTAAGACTCCCTTATAATTCAATAACATCAATAGCAATGCACGTAATACTTATATCAATGTCAATCTAATATAATATACTCAATATCCGGAGCACGCTGCTGCTTCTGCAGCCTCTGGCTCCTAGCGCGGAAACCAGCTTCGCAGGAAACTAAAACAGACGGCCTCCAGACTAAAGAATCGATACTGTCTGGGGCTACAACACGT
>NZ_JAAEQH010000124.1 GCF_024231755.1 Neptuniibacter sp. | reverse complement strand
TTCCTCACGACAAGCTGACTAAAGCTTACCGTGACGTAAATGACATTGAAGACCTGCCACAGCTTGAGCTGGATAGCATCAAGCACTTCTTCGAGAACTACAAAGGTCTGGAAGACGGTACGTGGGTTAAAGTTGAAGGCTGGGGCAACGCTGACGCTGCTCGTGAAGCTATCGTTGCTGGTGTTAAGGCATACGAAGAAGCTAAATAAGCTACCTTCTCTTGATTATCAAAACGCCCTGACTTGTTCAGGGCGTTTTTGTTTGTGAGCCTTAAATGACCTACTTCAGGGTGGTTATTATTCGTGGGGGCTTTTCCAGAATTGGCAAAGTTGTAAAGTCACACTTTTGTTTTCGCTGTAAGCGAGTTGGGGTATTTGTTTCGGCAAATACCCCAACACCCCAAAGCCGACCCAACTGCTTGGTTGGCTTCACCAACTCCCCTGCGCGCTTCAGATTTAACCGGGGCTGACACAAACGAAGTTTGAACAGCTTCAGCTGGCCCGTAAGGGTAGCCGCCTTGCGGCTATAAAACTCGACTTCTATCGAAGTCTCAAACAGGCTTCGCCCTTTTCGATTAAATCTTGCAGTGCTCGGCATCACAGATGGAATATGAAAGTGCCGCATTTTGAGCTATGACGAAGTTGTCCAAGTGACAGGGCTACTTTCAAGGGAGTTCACAAAGAAACTGCCAGATTTACAGTTCGTATGGAGCTATCTGGAAAGCATCCATAATATAGCCGGACGTCGCCAGCTCATGCTGCATACTTTCCGTTTTCAGTTTTCCAGTTACCCAGATTGCATCATATAGATTCTCGACCTTGGTACCCGGCTCAAACCGCACATAGATAATCTGGTTGGACGGTGGTGGTGGCGTATGGATACAAGCGCCAAAGTAAGGCACCAAAAAGAATTCGGTTACATTCAGACCATCCGCCTCAATGGGAACAACATAACCCGGTAGCTTAACCATCTGGCCATCCATCTCCGGCACTATAGGTGCTGATTGCATTGCAATCATCATCTCATCAAGTATCTGCTGTGCTTTGGGGTCGAAGTCATCGATTGCAGCCAGTTTTTCCACATCAAAAATATCATCAAATGTGAAATCAGCTGGCATCAGTTGCTCCCACTCAACTTCCTTAATCTCTTCTCCATTAATCATATCTGCAGAATAAACCTGCATTGAAAAGATCAGTGAACAAAGAACAACTATTTTACGAAACAAAGAAAACATAATTACCACTTAGACTCTTATGGCCATACCATCTACCAGAGAGTTCTTATACGCGCGATACCCAGGTATAAGACCAACAATGGAGCCTACAAAAAATAGAATACCCAACAACTGCCACTGCCATAGGGTTAGCACCTGGGGATAAAGCAATAAACCAAACTCACTCTGTAATACTGGCGCAACAGCAATCAGCAATGCATAAAAAAGAACAACACCCAACGCGATACTTAAGAAAGTAATCAGCAAAGACTCAAACATCAATAACAAAAAGATATGCAGTGGCCTAGCCCCTACCGAGCGCAGAATTGCCATCTCGCGCCGCCTTTCATTCAGGCTTGTTAACATTAATGTTAGCAGCCCTATCAGGCTGGATACAGCGACCAGAGCAGAAACCAATAACAGCGCTTTTTCCATCAAGCCAAACATCTGCCATAACTCTTGCAGCGTCAGCCCCGGAAGAATCGCTAACAGCGGTTCTTTTCTATATTGGTTGATCGACCGTTGCAGATGGAAGGTCGACAGTTTGGAATGCAGCCCCAACATAAACGCAGTGATCTGCTTAGGCTGCAATTCCAGCAAAGCAGCTTGCTCCGCGGAGATATTCACACCCGGCAGTTTCATTCCCGACTTCCAATCGACATGAATAGCTTCTATAGCCTGTAGGCTCACATGTAGCGTGTTATCCACCGGAGTGCCAGTAGGCGCCAGGATGCCAACGACTGAAAAGGGTTTATCGTCATGTTCCACTAGTGCCACATTCCCCGCACCATGGGCTATAACAATTTTATCTCCTATCTCATAGCCAAGTTTATTGGCAACTTCCGCCCCCAGAACCACATCATATAAACTATTAAACTGTTGCCCTTGGCGAAAGGTCAGAGGCTGCTTCTTACCATATCGGTAATGCTTAAAATAATCGGTATTGGTACCGAGAACGCGATAGCCCTTGTGCGAATCACCCAGCGACAGAGGAATACTCCATTTCACCTTAGGGTGCTGACTGATAGCCTGATAACTTTGCCAGGAGATATTATTGGTGGCGTTGCCAATACGGAAGACAGAATAGAGTAAAAGATTAATCTGACCACTACGCGCGCCTACGATCAGGTCTGTTCCAGAGACTGTTGACGAGAACCCTTCTTTAGCCTGGTGCCGAACCATATCCACACCCAGCAGAAGTACCACACTTAAACTGATGGAGAGAATAGTGAGCAATAGTGTGCTTTTGCGATTGAGCAAACTAAACCAAGTCAGACGCAGGAGAATCATAGGTAATAACCTCCTTTCTCCGAAGGCTGTAATATTTCTGTCCGGGTAAAATGCTCTTGTAAAGCCGCGTCATGGCTGACAAAAAGTAAGGTCGAACCGGCGTCCTCACACAACTCAGTTAGTAACTCAATAAACTGATCTCTGTGTTCTGTATCCAGAGCTGAGGTAGGCTCGTCAGCTATTACTATCTCGGGAGAACCAAGCAAAGCTCTCGCAGCAGCGACCCTTTGCTGCTGTCCGGTAGATAGCTCCAAAACACTGCGCTGTAAAAGATCTGGGTCAGAAAGCCCCAAACGCTGTAAAAGTTCTTCGGCTCCCTTATCAGCAGTACCATATTTAGCTTGCGCCTGAGCCATACGCCGCTTGGAGAAGCGACAAGGCAATACTACGTTATCGATAAGATCAAGATAAGGTAAGAGATTAAACTGTTGGAAGATAAACCCGGTATGATCCGAGCGGTAATGGTCAATATCACTGGCTTTCATGGTTGTTATCTCTTTGTCTAACAACCGAATTTGGCCTGTATTTGGCGTAAGGATTCCGCCTAAAAGGTTGAGCAGCGTACTCTTACCGCTACCCGATGGCCCCTTGAGGAAAATCCTTTCTCCTCTGGCGATAGCTAACTCGTTAATACTGAGTATGGGTTTATCCTTTTCCCAAGCGTAACTGAGTTGACTGATTTCTATCGCCAGTTTCGACATTCTTACCCGCTATTTAATTTTGAGAACCGGTGTCTCTGAACTTAATTCCTGGCTTATGACAGCCTGGTCACTTAATAGGTTCACTTTAAGGTGCGCAATTGATGGGAATTTTGCGAAATAACCCAGTTCAATCTGATTCAGAAGCTCCGGTTTTACACACTTAAACTGATAGTGCGCATGAACATCCTGATGGTCTTCAGTATGCCCATCCCCATGATCGTGTTCGTCATGCCCATGATGGTCATGCTCTTTTTCATGATGTGCGTGTTCTTTATGGTGATCATGTTCTTTTTCATGGTGTCCATGTTCATGCTCCTTCTCATGGTGCGCATGCTCTTCATGATCGCTATGTTCCTTACCATGATCATGTTCATCATGATCTCCCCCCAAATGGACATCTACATCTCCTTTCAGGCAGAGCGCCGCATCAGGCAACTTAATCAGTTGATAAACATCTTCCAGATTCTGCAGTGCTTGCTTCACCTTGGCTTTATCGTCATAGGTACGCGCTTCATGCTCAAAGCCGACAACATCCATCATTGGAAGCTTTAATTCGGCCTGTAACTGGGTCCCTTCAATTACTATATTTAGCTCACCTTCCCCATGAACATGACTCTCATGCTGAACTTCAAATGCTGCTGCCATAGAAGAATAACAAACCGTAGAAAGAAAAAACGCAGGAAGAGCAGGACTAAGAATCTTTTTCATAACCAAAACCATTAAAAGTTACAATATAACATTTACTATACTGTTAACTATTTTAGTTGCCAATATTGAACCCCATAACCCGGCTTATTTACTTGCCAGCATGATCTCAGCAAGTGCCTTCAAAGCCTCTTCCCGTCTGGAGTTCCAAGGGTGAACATAACTCAGACGTAAACAATTTCGGTAGCGATTATCTTGCGCTGTAAAAAGATTGCCAGGGGTAATTAATACACCTGCTTCTCTAGCCTTTAAGTAACATTCAGAAAAATCGTACTCCGGCTCTAATTCTACCCATAAAGCCACACCACCTGCAGGTTGGCTAACTCTAATTGAGCCCAACCGTGACCAGTGTTGATCCAGCAGTAATAACAGCTGATCCCGCTGTTGCTGAAGTAACAACTTCTGCTTCCGCAGATGTTTGTCATAACCTCCATCGGTGATGAAATCCAGAAGCCCCTGTTGGGTAAATCGACTCAATGCCAACAAGTTCACCATCTTGAGGCGCTTGATCTCTTTTTGCTGGGAACTAATTATCCAACCAAGACGCAGTTGCCTTGATAAGGCTTTCGAATAGGAGCCACAGAGGATAACCCGATTATTCCTATCTATCTGCTTCAACGGTGCAGGCCGCTGAGCAAAGGCCAGGTCGCCATAAATATCATCTTCGATGATTTTAAAATCGTATTGCTCCGCCAGGTCCAATAGCGCACTTCTAGACTGCTGTGGTAATAGAGCCCCGGTAGGCGTTGAAAAGGCTGGAGTAACCACACAAGCCTTAACAGGCCAGCTTTGTAACGCTGCCTGCAAACTCTCAACAGAGATCCCCTCTTCCGAGGTTGCGGGAATCTCTAAAGCTTTCAGCCCCATACTTTCTATGAGCTGCAACACACCATAAAAACCGGGAGACTCAACAGCGACAATATCTCCTGGCTGGCAGCAACTCTGCAGAGCTAAGGAAAGCGCATGCTGGCATCCAGCTGTGATACTGACATCCTCAGCACTTAACCGGCAGCCCATCCGATTATAGCGCTCCGCTATTACCTGCCTTAACCCCTGTAGCCCTGCAGGCTCATCATAATAAGCATGATCATTGCCTCGCTGGCTTCGTAATGCTCTACCGATACAGCGATTGAGCTCTGTAATACCGACAGGTGTTTCTGCATAACCTGCATCTTGTGGACAGATATCAAAGGCAGCGCTGTGTTCCATTACATCACGCATCAGATCACTCATATCCACCAGCTGTGGTGATGTATCCACATCTGGAGCAGAAGGCACGAGCCTATCCACACTGGTACGACTACAAACATAAAATCCAGATTTAAACCGAGCCTCAATCAGGCCAGCTGCTTCAAGGCGTTGATAAGCATGTAGCACTGTAGCTTTAGATAAATTCTGTTCTAAGCACTGCTGCCTGATGGAGGGCAGTTTTGTACCAACCGGAAGCTCACCCGACCTAATCAGCTCGGTCAGTTCTATTTCCAGATCCTGATACAAATAAGACATAAGTTTCACCTATTGCTACATAAACTTTTTGAAAGCTCGCCTAATCTGTACCCATTATATTTGATTTTATTGATCCTGACCCTATCAATCTTTATCCGGTAAATTTACTCGTAATTCACTATGAAGCAATGAATCATGAGCAACCAGAATCCAAACTCCATCCCTATCACCACGTTACCCTCCTCTCCCCGTTTACCCGGTAACGGTAAGTTCCATGTAAGACTGACCGAGGGCTTTTTTCAGAACCTACGCAGATTAATCAGCTGGCCGTTAATCGCGCTGTTTTTTGGCATGGTCTGGGTAGAGATTGATGACAAACCTGCAGTATTGTTTGATTTCCCAGCGCATAGCATCTGGTTGTTAGGTACAGAACTATCCTGGTATGACCTGCCAGTGCTATCCGGCCTACTGATCAGTGGGGCAAGTCTGCTGTTCTTTATGGCTGTCGGATGGGGCCGGGTCTGGTGTGGCTTTGCTTGCCCACAATCAATATGGACCTGGATATTTATCCGTATCGAAGATCTAACTGAAGGCAAAGCAGCCCAACGTAGCAAAGAAGAACAGGCATCTCTTTCTGGCAGTAAGCTCCTCCGCAGGATTACTAAACACACTCTCTGGTTTGCTGTTGCGTTAATGACTGCCGTTACATTCAGTGGATATTTCGTCCCTATCGAAACTCTAATTACACAGCTGATTAGCGCAGAGGCTTCTCTGTTTACCCTGAGCTGGATTATCAGCATGACTCTCCTTACTTATCTCAACGCAGGATTGGTGCGCGAAAAAGTATGTCTGCACATGTGCCCCTATTCACGATTTCAGGGTGTGATGTTTGATGAGAACACTTTAACGGTCAGCTACGACAAGCAACGGGGCGAACCTCGCACCCACCTGAGAGGGGATGCAGAAAATTCGGGAGATTGTGTCGACTGCAATATCTGTGTTCAAGTCTGCCCTACTGGAATCGATATTCGTGATGGCCTTCAGGCCGCTTGTATCGACTGCGCAGCCTGTATTGATGCTTGTGACACGGTAATGCAAAAACTGGGACGAAAAACCGGGTTAATCGGCTTCTATTCTGAAAAGAAATTGGAAAGAGCTCCGTCACCATCCTCTGAACAATCGGTCTATCTCAGACCTCGCCTGATTGCTTATCTGAGTCTGTGCGTTATCAGTATCTGGGGGGTTACCTATGGATTACAGAACCGTACAGAATTACTAATCAATATTGAGAAGGAGCGTGGTCAACTGTTCCAGTTGTCAGGGAATCAAATCTGTAACAACTACCATGTAGAGCTGGAATCGTTCTCCCCGGAATTGCAGCAGCTAAGGCTCCATGTCACAAGTGATCATGCCACCAAGCCGCTCACGTTGAGAGGCCCTAACCCTGTGCTACTGAATAACCAGTACGCAACAGAGATATACACCGTTTGCGCTGAGGAAGGTTATTTATCAGGTTCTAACCCAATAGCGTTTAATTTCACGCAAGGAGAATTCAGCGGCACTAAGCAAAGTACTTTTATTGCCCCTTAAGACAGTATTGCCCCTAAGGCAGTTAAGTCCTACCCCACCAGCTCGAGCTTTTTCTGGCGGGGTAATTTTTTGATAGCGTACTCACGCTTTGATGCGGTTGAACGATCAGGGTGGGGTTCAGTCCAGATCATCTCTACCGGACGGCGGAGCTTGGTATATTTCGCCCCCCCCACCAGTTCACCATTATGCTGACGCAAACGCCTTTGAGTATCGGTCGTTACACCGGTATATAAAGTATCATCTGAACAACGTAGCATGTAAACGAACCAATCTGACATCAGCCGGCCTTGGAATGATTAAAGTTGAATCTCTGGATCATCTGGTTTTAACGGTTAAAGATATTAACCGTACTACCACCTTTTATGAAACTGTATTAGGAATGGAAACTATCGAGTTTTCTCAAGGCCGTAAAGCTCTCTGCTTTGGTAACCAGAAGATCAACCTCCACCAACAGGGCAACGAGTTTGAACCTAAAGCAGAGACTCCTTTACCCGGAAGTGCAGATCTTTGTTTTATAACCTCCACCCCGATC
Organism: Neptuniibacter sp.; assembly: GCF_024231755.1. Lineage (GTDB taxonomy): Bacteria > Pseudomonadota > Gammaproteobacteria > Pseudomonadales > Balneatricaceae > Neptuniibacter. The sequence continues at coordinate 2,930 of NZ_JAAEQH010000124.1, read as the reverse complement.
ACTGAAGTTATCCAGCACCTTACAAACGCGGGGATTGATATTGAAGAAGGTCCTGTAAACAGAACCGGAGCAGTTGGTCCTATCAATTCTGTATATATACGGGATCCTGACCTTAACCTTATCGAGATATCTAAGGAACCTGCGAACAAGTCCCTGCGGTTTCTGCAAGATCCTGCCGTGCGCAAATTCTAGGCGCAATCTGCCGCTAATGGCCATAGCCCTTAGCAAAGGTTGCAACAACGAAGTTGCGTGCGACAGGCCTTGCCCTACGGGGCATTCAGTTTGATGCGTACTCTGCGTTTTCGCTTTTTGTAAGGTCCAGACATTACTGCAAAGCGCTGCCTTGATTACACATCAAACTGAAAGCCAGAAGTTAGCAGGGACTTATTCGTAGGTTCCTTAACTCTTAAGGTCAGTTCACACTAATTAAAACAGCAAAACAGCCCTTTCCCTGCTCAATGTAAGGACCTACTTATCTCGCAGTACTGATCATTTCAGGATTGAAACAAGTCAATATAATTTTCACTAAAACAGATAAAAATCCACATATTTTTTCCCACCCCTTCCAGTGTGGATAAAAAACAAACAAATCTATGAACCCACAATATAAAACCTATAACTCGTTGTATTTCAAGAGTTTTAAATACTGATCAGAGAAAGAACAAATTGCTGAACTGTCATATTTCATGGGCCCTTCAGCCATCTACCCCAAAGTTATTCATAAAGTTATCCACAGAAAACTTTAATAAACTGAAAACTAAGGGAATTATCTATTAGCATATTTTACAAAGGGGATAATCAGGCAAAGCAGTATTACTGCATACACTGAACTATCTGTAACGAATGGCTACCAATGGCAGATAAGGAGCGCCTTCGTGAAATATGCTGGCGTGGATAAAAAAAAGCCCCATCAATGATGGGGCAGTCCAGTTTGCTCGATCAAGCAGGACACAATGGGAATGAACCATTAAGGAAGTGGGCTGACTGTTAATAGACCAGCCCGGAGATGAGCTTTCGCACTTACAATAAATCCATCCTTACGCTAACCCGTAGAAACCAGGGAACAGAAGAATAGAGATAACGACTGCTACCTGCATGAGGATAAATGGCATCACACCACGGTAGATATCCATTGTCTGCACGCTCGGAGGGGCCACCCCTTTGAGGTAGAACAGACTGAAACCAAATGGAGGCGTCAGGAAACTTGTCTGCAGGTTCATCGCGATCAGAATCGCGAACCATACCGGAGCAATACCCAGGGCATCAGCTACAGGTGCCAAGATAGGTACGATAATGAAGCTGATCTCTACGAAATCGATGAAGAAACCAAGGATCAGGATCGCAATCATAGACAGGATCAGGAAGCCCTGAGCACCACCCGGCAGATCAGACAGAAGTTCTTCAACAATGTAATCACCACCTGTGTATGTAAATGCCATTGAGAAGGCAGTTGCACCCAGCAGGATCGCAAATACCATCGCAGTTACTTTTACTGTTTCAGTTGCGGAGTCCAGTACCATTTTCCAACTGAACTGACGGTATAGAGCAGCCAATACCATCGCACCCACACCACCTAGTGCAGAAGATTCCGTTGGTGTCGCAATACCTGCAAAGATAGAACCCAATACAATTAAAATCAGCGCTAGCGGAGGAATAATCGCTTTCAACGCTTTCATGTATTGTTCACGTTTAGAATCAACATCGTCATCCAAAGGCAATGCCGGCGCCGCTTCAGGCTTAACAAAGCTATAGATAAGAATATAAACAACGTAGATACCGATCAGCATTAGGCCAGGGCCAACCGCAGCTTTGAATAGGTCTCCAACTGGGATACCCAGTACATCACCTAAGATAATCAGGATGATAGATGGAGGGATAATCTGACCCAAAGTACCAGACGCACAGATCGTACCGCAGGCCAGGGATTTGTCGTATTTGTACTTCAACATTACCGGTAGCGAGATCAGACCCATTGCTACAACAGATGCACCTACTACACCGGTGGAAGCCGCCAGCAGCGCACCTACAAGTACTGTGGAAATAGCCAAACCACCACGGACACCACCGAACAGTTTACCCATCGACTCCAGCAGCTGTTCTGCCAGTTGGGTTTTCTGCAGGACAATACCCATGAAAATAAACAGTGGAACCGCCATCAATACCGTGTTTTCCATAATGCTTTGGATACGGAACGGCATAAAAGCAAACATTTCAGCACCTTCGGCAAATACACCGAAGATCAACGCAACACCACCAAAGGTAAAGGCAACTGGGAAGCCGACAAGCAGCATCAACAGCGCCACAACAAACATGATAATACCAATCATTATTCAGGCTCCTTAGTGCTGCGGTGGTTCGTAATGATCAGCCTGGCGGTAACCCAGGTAGATATTTAAAGATTTCAGGAACAATCCGATGCCGCTAATCAGCATGGCAAAAAAGGCAAACGGAATAACAGATTTAATAATCCAGCGATAAGGCAGTCCGCCTGGATCGCCTGACATTTCACCCAGCTCAAAAGATTCGCGAGCGAAATCAACCCCGTACCACGCAACCAGTGCACAGAACGGAATCAGAAGAATTACAGTACAGATCATATCGATCAGCGCTTTGGTTTTAGCGCTAAGACGTTCATAGATCAGGTCAACACGTACGTGACCACCTGCTCGTAGTGTGTAAGGCACACCTAGCAGAAAAACCGAGGCATATAGGTGCCATTCAAGCTCCTGCATCCCTATGGAGACATCATTAAAAACATAACGCATTACAACATCGATAAAGACGTTGAAGAGCATAAGTACAAACAGGACGGCAGAGATCTTACCCAGAATATCTGAGAAGCTGTTGATCACCTGCTCAAGTCTCAATAGAAACATGCTAGCTCCTGAAAGGTTGGAAAAGATGGTTGGCACCAGAGCGGTGCCAACCGG
>NZ_JAAEQH010000123.1 GCF_024231755.1 Neptuniibacter sp. | reverse complement strand
TGTTCAGACTCAGCCGTACTACGAGTTTGGTCTGTATCTTCAATACGCAGAATAAACTGACCGCCATGCTGACGGGCAAATGCCAAGTTAAACAACGCAATATAGGCAGTACCTACATGGGGATCGCCTGTTGGAGAAGGCGCAACACGAGTACGAACGGTCGTCATTGGTGTCCTTGAGGATAAAAATGAAATTTATGAATGGCCCGAATTATATACTCAGCGACCAGAACTCAGCCAGCGGTCATTGGAAAAAAACACCCCATAACAAACCTAGCAATGAATTTATCGACAATCTTTTGATACTCCGGCATTCCGTGCCTAGACTGAATACTGGTGCGCACACCAGCATAATAAAAATTATATTAGTATTTTATTGGTTCCTGATGAATTCCAGCCCTGTCGTCCAGCCTCAAATTATTAAACGTCTAGAAAACGAACGTAGTTTTCTAAAGACGCTTATTCAGCACCTTCCAGACCTGATCTGGATGAAAGATCAAGATGGCGTCTACTTGGCGTGTAACAAGGAATTTGAGCTTTTATTCGGTGCCACGGAAGAGGAGATCCTCGGAAAAACGGATTACGACTTTGTTGAAAAGGAACTTGCAGATTTTTTCCGCGCCCATGATAAGAATGCTATGGCCCGTCAGGTGCCTACAGTCAATGAGGAATGGGTAACCTATGCATCAGATGGCAGGGAAGTTTTTCTGGAAACCACCAAAACTGCAATCCATGACGATGAAGGTGCCATCATCGGTGTTCTGGGCATTGCCCATGACATCACAGAACGAAACAGACAGGCGGAACAATTATTCAGTAGTGAAAAACGGCTAAAAACAGCACAGCATCTTTCAAAAGTAGGCAGTTGGGAACTTGATTTTGGAAAGGACCAACTCTTCTGGTCAGAACAGGTCTATGCAATTTTTGAACTGGAACCTGCCGAGTTTTCACCCAGTTACGCCTCATTTCTGGAAATGGTACACCCTGATGACAGAGCGTTAGTCCACGATGCTTACCATCAATCTGTGGATGAAGGAGAAGCTTATCAAATCAGCCACCGATTATTGATCAATGGCAAAGTTAAATATGTTGAAGAACAGGGAGAAGCTGTATACGCGATAGATGGATCACCGATTCGCTTTGTAGGTACTATTCAGGATGTTACAGAACGCGTCCTTTACGAGATGAAACTTGACCGACTAGAAAGCATGGTCGACCACAGCCCGGATGGTATTTTTATAGTAGACGCCGACACAGCAAAAATTGTTGATGCCAACTTCGCTGCATATAACAACCTTGGTTACACCGAAGAGGAGATGAAACAGTTCTATGTCTGGGATGTGAGCACAGCTATAGACGACCTAGGCAGCTGGCTGGCTCGTGTACCAGGAATTATTGCTGAAAACGGCGTTCCATTCGAAGACAGGCATCAACACAAAGACGGCCATATAATCCCTATTGAAATTACCGCCAGTTATATTCAGGAGTCTGATGGCAACTTTTTCCTTACCACCAGCCGAGATATCAGCGAACGCAAGCAGGCTGAAAAGAAAATGCAGCACATGGCCTACCATGACTTGCTGACCAATTTACCCAACCGGGTATTACTATCCGACCGACTTCATCAAGCTATCTCTATGGCAGATCGAACAGAAGATATTCTTACTATCTGTTATCTGGATCTTGATGAATTTAAACCAATTAACGACCGGTACGGTCATGAAATTGGTGATGCGCTTCTGATTGAGTTCTCCCGAAGACTGGAAAAAGAACTGCGTGATACAGATACCCTGGCACGTTTAGGTGGCGATGAATTCATTCTCATGCTCACAGGGTTAGATTCTATCTACCAAGCTGAGGAGATTATTCAAAGAGTTCTCCACACCATTGAAGAACCCTTTGAAATAGAAAAACAGCGATTGCGTGTTTCGGGCAGTATCGGAGCAACAATCTATCCACATGACAGATCGGATCCAGACACTCTAATTCGTCATGCCGATCAGGCTATGTATAAAGCTAAGCAAGCCGGGAAAAATCAGTACTGCCTGTTTGATCCGGTTGAAGATCAAAAAGTACATGCCTATCGCAACGCGCTAAATGAGTTTGAGCAAGCTATTTCTGAAAACCAACTAACCCTGTATTACCAACCTAGAATCAATCTTCAAGATGGTACCCTTGCTTCAGTTGAAGCTCTGGTTCGTTGGAACCATCCAACAAAAGGATTCCTGCAACCAGGGAAATTTTTGCCATTGATCGAAGGATCTCCTTTGGAAGTAGCACTGGACGAGTGGGTACTTAAAACGGCTTTGGATCAACACATATGCTGGAGAGAAGAAGGGCAAACCCTTCCTATCAGTGTCAACATTAGTCCTCGCAATGTGCAACAAAAAAACTTCTGCGACCATGTGCATACTCTCCTTGAAGAATACCCCAAAGATGTTCCTAACAATCTGGAACTGGAAGTTGTCGAAACTGGCGCTATCGGTAACACATCACAGGTAGCGGAGTTAATGGAATCCTGCACTCGACTAGGTATCCAGTTCTCACTGGATGATTTCGGCACAGGTTACTCCTCACTCACTTATTTCCATCGACTACCTATCAGTATTCTTAAAATAGATCGCAACTTCGTTTGCGATATGCTGAAAAACCCTCAGGATCAGGACATAGTCGAGGGGGTAATACGTCTGGCACAGGCAATTAACAGACCTGTGGTTGCGGAAGGGGTAGAAAGTATTGAGCTGGGGATTATGCTACTGCAACTGGGTTGCCAGTATGCTCAAGGTTACGGCATCGCCAAACCCATGCCTGCAGATCAGATATTCCCTTGGTACGAAAAATTCAGTCGAAAAAGTTCATGGACGACTTTGCAGAATCAGCAATTCAGCCAAACCCGAGCATATGATCTGAATGTTGCGATCTTCACTCATCAAATCTGGCTGGAAAAAATCAAAGACTATCTGCATTCCAATATGCAAAGGAAACAACCTCTTCTGGATGGAGAAGATTGCCAATTCAGTTGCTGGCAGACAGGCATAGGCCAATATCGATACGGATCACATTCCTTGTTTAAATCTTTAAGGAAGATACACACAGACGTACATGAACACGCTTCGAAAATGGTCAACCTCGCCAATAAAGGCCAATTAGACAAGGCCTTGTCTATGATCGAAGAACTGGATGAAAAAGGAACGGAGCTTATCTACATTCTGACTAAGATTGCTCAGGATAACGATTAGCGCTAGAGCAGATAGTTTTCCCACAACACAGCGCCCCATATCAAGGCACCTATCGCTAATGAAACCATAACAACAGCTGAGCCAAGATCTTTAGCCAATCCAGCTAGTTCGTGAAACTCAGTACCCGCACGATCAACCACTGCTTCGATAGCTGAATTAACCAGTTCAAACGCCATGACCAACAAACAGGTGCTGATTAAAGCGGCTAACTGCATAGGTGACTCTGCTATAAAAAAAGCGAGGGGAATAAGCACAGCACTTCCCCATACTTCATACCTAAAGGCAGGTTCTAGCGAGTAAGCAGCTTTTAAGCCCTGCCAGGAATAAATCGTTGCATGGTAAAAACGTTTAAAGCCGGTATTTTTGCCTGTAAAACCTTTTTCCTGCTCACTCATAGAGGGTACAAACCTTATTTTAGGGGCTGCTAAATGCTAGAAAGCAAGGCTAGCATTTATACAACGCCGGGCTCAATAATCATCCCCATCTCACAATAAAAATTTCATGAATAACCCAAGCAAAATTTCTGCAATATTCAATTGCCAAGTAGCCCGTTACTGACAAGAATATGGCCACGGTTTACATCGTCTAACAAAAGAAGTTAAGCTACAGGGAGGAAGAATCAGACAGAAGCGCCAAGGAATGCACTACAGCACTAGTTACACCCTGTACAGGGCTGGTAATAACCTGAAATTGGAAGTTACCTACGACCTCCAATCAGATGACCGAGATATATCCTCGCTCAAAATACTCAAAATAAACCCAGCCGTTCGCCTTTCAGAAGATGAACAGGAAGAACTCAGCATCCATTGTTGGAGTGAGATGTCCATTCATCTGGGAAAAGCCCTACTTGATGAGCTGGAGCAGAGTAGTAATCCGCTCAAGATAAAACCGGTTGATGAAGCGCTATAACCCGAGACAGTATATAATCGCGGCTTTAATTTATAGTTTCAGTAGTAAATGACCGCATCAAAAGATTCTCTCGATCGACGCTTTACCGTTGCACCCATGATGGATTGGACCGACAGACATTGTCGTTACTTCCATCGAATTCTCAGTCGTCATGCTGTTCTCTACACCGAGATGGTGACCACCGGCGCATTGATTCACGCAGAGCCTGAACGATTCCTACGTTTCAATCAGGAAGAGCATCCAGTAGCACTTCAGCTTGGCGGCAGTAATGTAGCCGAACTTGCTCAATGCACAAAAATGGCCGAAGAATATGGCTACGATGAGGTTAACCTGAACGTTGGTTGCCCTAGTGACCGAGTACAGAACAATATGATCGGCGCCTGCCTGATGGCTCACCCACAACTGGTTGCTGAGTGTCTGGAAAAGATGCAGGAAGGCGTACAGATCCCAGTAACAGTCAAACACCGCCTCGGCATCGATGATATGGACAGTTACGATGAACTGGTTAACTTCGTAGAAACAGTTCAAGGTTCCGGCTGTAATGTCTTTATCATCCATGCCCGTAAAGCTATTCTTCAGGGGTTAAGCCCTAAAGAGAATCGAGATATCCCCCCTCTAAAATACGAGTGGGTGTATCGTATCAAGCAGGAATACCCTGAGCTTGAAGTTCATATCAACGGCGGTATAAAAACAATTGAGGAATGTCACACACATCTGCAACATGTCGATGGTGTAATGCTGGGCCGTGAAGCCTATCAAAACCCTTATTTGTTAGCAGAAGTTGATCAAGAGTTTTACGGCTGTACTGAAGAAAAGATCAGTCGCAAAGGCGCTGCTCTGGCGATGGTTCCTTATATCGAAAAACAGTTGCTACAGGGCACGCCTCTCAATCATATTCTGCGCCATATGCTTGGGTTATTTCATGCTCAGCGTGGCGGAAAACAGTTCAGACGCTTTATTAGCGAAAATGCGCATAAACCCGGAGCCGGAATTGATGTACTCTTTCAGGCACTAGAACGCGTATCTGATTAAAAAGTTGATTAAATTTGGATAGCGCGTAGCGGATAATTTAGGTAAAGAGACAAGATGAGTCAGTTAGAAAAGCTTAAACAGATTACAACCGTTGTTGCCGATACTGGCGATATCGAAGCTATAGCACGTTTTAAACCGGTTGATGCTACAACCAACCCTTCTCTGCTTCTGAAAGCAGCTGAATTACCGCAGTATAAAGAGCTACTGGTTACCGCTAAAGAGTGGGCTAACAACCAGGGCGGCAGTGAGCAGGAAGTTCTGGATAACATGACTGACTGCCTCGCAGTTGAGATCGGTAAAGAGATCTTGAAGATTGTTCCAGGTCGTATCTCCACAGAAGTGGATGCGCGCCTCTCTTTTGATACTGAAGCAACCCTTGAGCGCGCTCGTAAACTGATCAGCCTTTATGAAGAAGCCGGTATTGGTAAAGAACGGATTCTGATCAAGATCGCTTCTACCTGGGAAGGTATTCAGGCTGCTCGCCAGCTGGAACAGGAAGGTATCAACTGTAACCTAACACTACTGTTTAGCTTCGCCCAAGCGGCAGCTTGCGCAGATGCGGGTGTTTACCTGATCTCCCCATTTGTAGGTCGAATTCTGGATTGGTACAAAGCTAATCAAGAAGGTGATTTCACCGGAGCAAACGATCCAGGTGTTCAATCGGTAACAAGCATCTACAACTACTACAAAGCCAACGATTACAAAACGATCGTAATGGGTGCGAGCTTCCGCAATATCGGCGAGATCCAGGAACTGGCTGGCTGTGATCGCCTGACGATTGCACCAGCATTGATGCAAGAGTTGGAAGAATCTGGTGCAGAACTACCAACTAAGCTGTCTATAGAGTCTGCAGCATCTGAGCAAGGCCGTATGTCCCTCACAGAGTCTGAGTTCCGCTGGATGATGAACGAAGATGAAATGGCGACGGAAAAACTAGCACAAGGCATCCGTAGCTTTGCTGCTGACCAGGTTAAGTTAGAAAAGCTGTTGTCTGAATTGTAAAACCCACAAAAGACGCAATTTATAAAAGCTGATCATCTGCCATGAAGTAGATGGTCAGCCTCTACCCTCTCCAAGATTTTGTAAGCCATCAAAGTTTTCTAAATCTAGAACTGTTTGTGTCCAAGCTGAGATCTTCTATCAATACGGTATTTCTTTCCCAGCCCAATCAAAAACTTTTCCGCTATCTTGAGTTTGTAACGCCGAGATAACATCTAATAAATGGGATGCAGAAACCTCAGGGCTAAACAGCTGTTTCTCAGGAACATTTCGCTGAAAAGGTTCGGATAAAGCAGTATCCACGGTACCTGGATGGAGGCCACATATTACAGTTTGAGGTCGACTTCTGGCTGACTCGATAGATATGGTTTTAAGCAACATATTCAAGGCAGCTTTACTTGCTCTATAACTGTACCAACCACCTAAGCGGTTATCACCGATACTACCCACTCTTGCTGACAGTGCAGCTAATACAGCAGGTCCTTTTTTAGCTAGAAGGGGTAACAACTGCTGCGCAATTAAGGCCGGAGCAAAGGTGTTTATCGCAAAAAGCTTATTTAACTTGTCGAGGCTCAAGTCACGAAGGCTCTTCTCGGGCTGAAAGCTTTCACCATGCAACACACCCGTCGCCAGCAAAACAATATCGAGCCTCTCCCCTGACAAGGTAGCACCCAGTTGTTGGATACTGATTTCGTTTTCCAGATCTAAATAGCCATGGATTAATTTATCGTGGCAAACCGAGTGTTTTTCATGACAACGAGAAAAAGAGAAGATCTTCCCTACTTTAGGCTCAAGAAGTAATTCTCTTATTAAGGCGCTACCTATCCCACCGTTTGCACCGATAACAACGATTTGCAGCGAATCAGGAAATCTATCAAATCTACTCATAATTCATACATACGATCCATACCGATGAACCGATCACTGTCAGCTTTACGTATCTATATTTGGTAGAGGAGAAAAGAATGTCGACCAATAACAAACCAATTGTGTTTTATGATGGAAGCTGCCCTCTCTGTAAAAAAGAGATCAGCCATTACATCAAACTAGATAAAGCAGAAAACCTGATATGGTGTGATATCAGCAATGATGTTGCTCTCTTGGATTACTACGGTATCTCTTACGATCAAGCTATGAAGCGCCTCCATGCAGTCTCTTACGAAGGGAAGATTGTCATAGGCGTAGACGCTTTTTTGATGCTTTGGCTCCAACTACCTTATTACAGATATCTAAGCAGAACACTGAAGTTTTGGGGTCTGAACAAACCTCTAAATTACCTATACGTTAGATTTGCGGACTGGCGCTTCAGCAAGCAGCAATGTTCTGTGGCGGAAGGTAATAAATGTCGCAATAGCGATTAGTTTTCATGTGTCATCATTTAAGTCAGCCACTTACATTCAAGCTAAATAAGTGTGTTTAGACGTACTCTTGAAAAAGTGTTCTTACATCTATTCTTGCATTGAAACGTGAAGCCAACATATACAGGCCAGCCATTTTTCTATGCAGAAATAAAACATCGGGTGGTGGGGTGTGCCAGGCATCAGGGCTGCTGCTTATCGCCATGCCCTTGTCTTTTATTCGTGACGACAAATCTGACCCTGAAAAATCGTAAGTACCATCAGAACGTAATGGCTCTGTAGCGAGGATAAAGATATCAAGGATCGGTTCTAGATTTTTCACTTCTAGCCCCTGATTAAAAAAGCCCAGCTCATAAAGTGCATCACCTAAACGGGGTCTATCTGATTCCGATGCTGCCAATAATGCATTCAAGTACTGTGCTCTGAAGGTGCTCGAAAATGTACGCGTCGCTCCAAAATCAAGTAATGCAAGTTGCCTGGAGTCTGCGTTGTATAGGTAGTTGGCCATATTCGGATCAGTTTGAACGCAGCCATATCCAAGAAACTCAGCAAAAAACAGCTCCATCAACAACGAAATGACCCTATCTCTCTCTTCCTGTGAACTGTATCTCAGTGTTTCTAAACTTTGCCCTGATACAAAACTCATGCAGAGAATTTCTTCGGTTGAAAAACTGTCGTAGTACTCTGGCAAGAGCAGTTCTTCTCGTTTGCTAAAGCTGTTTATATGCTCTGAGTACTCGCGAATTTTTTGGCCTTCTGCGTAATAATCGGCCTCCTCTTTAAGTTGGTTTCTTGCCTCATCGACCAGAGGGGAAAGATCAACCTCTTTAGGAACCATGCCACTCATTCGAAGAAGTGAGAAGACATTATCAATATCGCTATCGATGCTTTTTTTAACCCCTGGGTATTGAATCTTAACAGCAAGCTCTAAACCTGACTTCGTTTTGGCTTTGTGAACTTGGCCTATGGATGCAGCGGCTATAGGGTCAAAACTAAAGCGTTCAAATTGATCTTGCCACTGCTCACCCCAGTTCTTCTCTAATACTTCTATCAACTGCAATGACGGCATAATCACAGCATCTGCTCTTAACCTATCCAAAATAGCTGCTAGTTCCGGTGGTAATAAACTTCCTGTGTCCATAGAAAGCATCTGACCAGCTTTCATCGCAGCCCCACGCATGGTGGCTAACTGGTCTGCCAGATCCTGAATATTTTTCTCGTTAAGTAACAGTTGCTTAACTTTTGGCTTTCGCCCATTGGCAAGCTCCTTACCGCCATCGATTAATAAATTCCCTGCAATTCGTCCAGCCAAACTTCCAAGCTTACCTAATCTAGCAGCCCGCGAAGCCGGTACAGCGATCTCTTTAAGATTACGATTCTGTTCCATTTGGTAGGTTATCTTTAATCAATTGATTTAAATTTTGATCATCAGGCTTGATGTGGCTTTTAAAGCTGCCAATTAAACGACCATCTGGAGTAATTAAGTATTTATGGAAATTCCACGCAGGATATTCACCCGCCATTTTTGCTAGAGATCTATAGAAGGGATCTGCATTAGCTTTGGCAGCATGTACCTTTTCAAACATAGGAAATTCCACGCTATAGGTGAGCCTGCAGAAATTAAGAATCTGCTTTTCAGTGCCCGGTTCCTGCCCCGCAAAATCATTTGATGGAAAGCCTAACACTACCAGTCCACTTTGCTTGTGAGTCCGGTAAAGCTTCTCCAACCCATCATACTGAGGCGTAAATGCACATTTGCTGGCCGTGTTTACAACCAGTAGGAGTTTGCCCTTGTAGGATTCACATAAATTCTCTTTGCGCTCGTCACCCAAACGCTTGAACGTGTAATTCAGAATTTCAGGGCATGATTGTTGTGGCACTTCATTGGCCTGGGCCGCCATAGAGAATAGCAGCCAAGTAAGTACTAACATTACCGAGGATGACATTATCCAGTTCATATCTTTTTCCTTTTCTATGTAATTTTCGTTACGAAAAAACAACAGAACCGGATTAGTAATAGCTACAGATCAGATGGAATAGTCCAACTGGTCAGGTTAAGGCACCAATGATCGAAACATCTTTTCTTTACGTATAGGTTATAAGAACTGCTTTAGAGGCAATCACTAACCAATTTTTCTAATCACTATGTTGCAAACTAATTCAATCAACCGCACTCACAGACTTTTTGGGTATTCAGGCCTGATCCCTTTTTTAGCATTACCGCTGGCAATCGCCATGTATGGTAATCAATATGATTTGTGGTTAATCAGTTACGCAGCGCTGATTTTCTCTTTTCTGGGTGGGATATTATGGATGGCATCTTTACAAGTTGAATTACCAAAACATACCTTATGGGTTTCCATAACAGCGATGCTTTGGGGGTGGTGCTGGGTATTATTTCCCGCTGTGTTTAACCTTCAAATGGCCGGGTTATCATTCCTCTTGCTCTGGCTATACGAAAAAAGCTTTCTAACTAAGGCATACTCGCCCTCTTTCTGGAAATTAAGAACCCATCTCACAGTCATAGCTGGCTCAGCTCTATTTGCGAGTGGTTTTCTATAATGCCGCATGACAGTTCCTCTATCCGGAATTTATGTCTCATCCTGGGTGATCAGCTTAATCACGACAGCGAGATTTGGAGCGGATTTGATCCAGATAAAGATTTAATAGCCTTTTTTGAAGTCGAAGAGGAATCGGTTACTCAGCTATCATCAAAGCAAAGAACTACCCTTTTCTTTAGTGCCATGAGGCATTTCGCTGAAGAGCTTAGAAATAAAAAGCTACCTGTTCACTATTCCACAATCGACGAAAAGAAAAACTCGTTTTCAACAACCCTGTTAGAACTGATTCACAAGTGTAAGCCAGAACAACTACGTGTAGTTCTTCCTGGTGACAGCCGAATTTTGGATGAGCTTAAGAAGCTATCAGCCCAACTGACAATTACTTTAGACGTCCTACCAGACAACCATTTTATCTCCTTGTCCGGCCAATTCAGCCAGTGGCTTGGCAAGCTTAAACAACCAAGAATGGAATATTGGTATAGGTTTTTACGCAAAGAACACCATCTACTGCTAGACGATGCGGGAAAACCTCTTGGTGGAAAATGGAATTTTGATCAGGAAAATAGGAAAAAATTTAGCAGCTCTGGGCCTAGCCATAAAGGGTTACAACCTACTTTTCCTGCAGATGAGATTACCCGTAACGTAATTGCTGATGTGAAAACACATTTGCCGAATCTACCGGGTAATTTAGAGTACTTTATTTGGCCTGTAAGCAGAAACGATGCGCTTAAGGCGCTCGATCACTTTATTGAAGAACGTCTACCTCTCTTTGGTGATTATCAAGATGCTATGTGGACTAATGAACCTTTTCTCTACCATGCCTGGCTATCTTCTTCACTTAACCTAAAACTGCTAAGCCCCTCTGAAGTAATCAGCAAAGCGATAGTTGCCTTTGAATCCGGGAAAGCACCTCTTAATGCGGTTGAAGGCTTCGTTCGTCAGGTTCTAGGGTGGCGAGAGTATGTCAGGGGGCTCTACTGGACCTACCATGATTCTTGGGGAGCCATGAATGAACTAGAGCACAACAATAAGTTACCTAGTTTCTACTGGACTGCTGATACCGAAATGAAATGTTTGCAGCAAAGTATTTCTCAGGTGCTCAATTACGGCTACGGTCACCATATCCAGCGCCTGATGGTCACCGGTTTATTTGCCTTGTTGAGCAAGGTTGATCCTCAAGAAGTTCATCGCTGGTATCTAGCGATGTATGTAGATGCTGTCGCTTGGGTAGAGGTGCCAAATACAATTGGTATGAGCCAGTTTGCAGATGGAGGGATATTTGCGTCTAAACCTTACATAGCGAGTGGTAACTATATCAACAGGATGTCTAATTACTGCACACAATGTCCATTCTCACCAGACAAAGCAACCGGAGAAAATGCCTGCCCTTTCACAACGTTATATTGGGCATTTATTCACGATAATGAAAACTGGCTAGTCAAAAATCCTCGGTTGGCAATGCAAGTTAAACACTGGAACAGGAAGAGCCCTGAAGATCAAAAAGCGATCTTATTAAATCGAAAAAAGTTGATCTCCCTTCTGCACATTGAAGCTGATTAAACACCAAACTAAAACCCAGAATCATCGCACTCCTGAAGTTTCACTAAAGCATTTTTCTGTAACTGTCTGACTCGTTCAATACTGACGTTAAGCTGATTAGAAATTTCTTCTAAGGTGTGCTCAGTTCTGCAATCGATACCAAAACGCATTTTTAAAACCAAATATTCCCTGTCTGACAATTTTCGACAGATTCTATCTAATAACCTGCGCTTGAGCCGTTGCTCCGAAAGAGACTCCGTTTTGTCCTTTCCATCCGGCAATAGCGATTCCAGCATAGAAGATTCCTCATCACTTCCGATACCCTGGTTCAGCGAAACAGGTTGTTCCGGGAAGGAATTAATCTTCTCTAGTGTTGCAATAGGTATACCCGTCAATGTTGAAAGCTCATCAATGCTTGGCTTCTTCCCATATTCATTGAGGTAACGTGAACTTACATTTTTGATAATGCTGAGTTTTTCTTGTAGATAACTTGGCCGGGAAATAGTGTGATATTTCTTTTGAAGTGCAGTTTTCAAGACATTCTGGATACACCAAAAAGCATAAGTAGAGAAACGAAACCCTTTATTAAAATTGAACAGATCAGCCGCTTTGAGTAAACCTACGTTACCTTCCTGAATAAGATCCTCATAAGAAACGCCACTACTTTTGAAACGGCTCGCAACGCTGTAAACCAGCCTTAGATTCTTCTCAATAAGCTCAGCACGATGATTGTAATAACGATTAAGGTGGGCTTTTAAATGAGGTGCATCCTTTATGATCTGCTCAGCAATTTCTACAAGTTGCTGACGCCCCAGAGAGAGGTTTTGCAGTAGAGTTATAAGATTACGTTTAACATTACTTTGGTCCTTGGAGTCTTCGTGTAAAAAGAGCATTACCGACAAAGTATCTATGAGGGTGATAGCGAGATTACCTAGGTATGTCGGTTCAACTTCATATTTCCAGCGCTTTGTTGCTGAACCGTCACTCCCTTGATAACTCTGGAGATATTTTTCTATAACCGTTGCCAGTTGATCCAAACCATAAGCAGAATTACAAATGCCGCAAATAATTGCCGACATTTCATCACCCATTTGCTTACCCAGGGTTCTCTCTTCATGAATACTTAAAAGCTCTATTCTGGAAATCTGTTGGCCATAAATATCTAAGGAAGTGGCTTCAGAGATATTATTAATGGAGGGATTTATCTGTAATCCATCAAAATCTAAATCGTTCATGTGTCACCTAACTATGTTTTGTTAGTTACGCGACTGAAGCCTTATTAGATCTTAAATTTACCCCCCTTTCAGGCGGCAAACCTTCTGGAGGTACTAAGACATTTGTGTGGACGCCGGCAGGATTTCTCTCTATGACTGCTCGAATATTTCCTAGCTGAATAAGGCCCCGGTATTGACGATCAGCATTTGGCAGAAAGCATAAATATGCGGGTTACTCATAAAGAAGAAAGCCGCAATATATAGCCATAAATGGATGGTGACCCAAAACAGAATCGGGTGTGCTCGGCGTTCTAATATTTCAAGAATATAGGTTTGCCCCGAGCTGATTCCCATCACAGCCCAGAGAAGCATAAATACTCCCCAGATAATGCCGGTATTGAGCACTAATTCGATGAAAATTAGGCCCAGGCCAAGGAAAGTCTTCCAAGGCAAATCCCTATCTACATTTGTTGATGGGTTCTGACTAGTATTAGCCGACTCACTTACAGGGCGAGGAGCGTTAACTTTCACACTATTAGGTGCTGAAGTTGCCATAAACACAGTCCTTAGTGATATATCAGGTTAATAATAAGTATCTTATCTTCAGCAACACGAAAGGCTGCCTGCGAAAAATTAGCCGGGGCCATCTTCCCAACGTTATTTGAGAATGAATAGCCTTCGATTGCAGTGCCGGTCTGATCAAACTGGTGATTACTGTTTTCATCATGGAACATCACCAGCGCATATTCACCAGGCGGTAGCTGACTGAAATGTAGTTCTCCAGTGAAATTCTCTGCTGATTTGATAATAGTTTGGATGCCTTGATCATAACGCTCATTATTAAAAGCGTCCGGTTGATCGAATAGCTGAGCGATGATCTGCCCCCTGGAATTTCGAAGCCCTTTGATTACAGCAGTCACACTAACATGTTCTGCTCTTTTACTTACCTGACTTTCACTCGGTTTAGCTTCCAGATCATTTCCCGTCTTGAGGGCAGCAGACCTATTCGTAGCTTGCTTTTCACCCCCTGGTAGTTCTTGTACAGCATCAGAAAAAGGTTCTGCCTTGGCTGTATGAAGATCTAAAGCCACCAGACCTAGAGTCATGACAGCACAGATCAGAGATGCATAAAGAATGGCACGTATCATGTTTCGTCCTTGCTAATTATTTAAACATTTCAGCAGCATCAGTTTCATGAAAACCACTGACAGGCACCTGAAATAAATGCTTAGCCAGATACTGATGAAAATCGATCACGATACGCTCTACATCCAATAGCGTACCTCCTTTATGGTGCTTCGAGCCCATCCCACTCTGGACCAGCTCGCAGATATCCTTGTCTTCCTGCAAAAACGCTGCGGCAAATTCTTCACCAGCTTTATCATTTTTATCGGGCGCATGTTCTGCCATTCCTCCGCCTTGAACAAAGCAATGCTCCGGCCCATCAGGTGTAACAGCAATCCAGTCAAATGATTCATATGTAAGAATTCCGATAAACCCCGGGGGCAGGAAAATCAGCATATAGTGATTAAGCGGTTCCGGGGTATTGCCAGAGAACAGTTTTGATAGGACGCTACGCTTCTCTACAATCTCACCACCCGTCAGACTCCAGTTAGCATCCCCGGCAATGTAATAGGCTTTCTTACTAGGCGTATTAATCTCCAGCGTATCGCGGTGAACCATAAACAGGTGGTAACTCTCGATCCCGTTTTCAACAGCCAGTTTCCAGTTGCTGTTCCAATGTTCGCAAGCCCCGCCATAGGCTTGGGTAAAACGCTCAACTTGATAGTGCTTCAGATAAGGATTGATCCCGTTCAAACTGCTCAAGAGATCACTAGGGTTATCAGACAAATTAATAAACAATAACCCCATCAACTCTTGCAAAGCGTACTTAGGCAATTCATGTCTCTGCTTATCAACACATTTTGCTGCATCAAAAGGGACACCTTTGAGTTCACCATTATCAGCATAAGTCCAAGCGTGGTAAGGGCACACAATATTTTTCTCAATGTGACCAAATCCTGAAGACAACAAGGGTGTACCGCGATGACTGCAGTTATTAGACATTGCCCGAATATGACCATCCTTGCCATGCACTACAGCAATCGATTCCCCCGCCAGGGTAAAGGCAAAATAGTTACCTACCTCGGCTAACATGCCTGTAGCACAGACAAAAACCCATTGTTGATGGAAGATTTTTTCGGCTTCCAGTTCTGCAACCTGGCCATCTTTATAAACAGAAAAAGGCAAGCTACATGCATCACCCAGAGGCTGTCTGGCTGCTTCCTTATATTGTTCAAAAAGTTTTGTCATATTCAGACCCTTAAAAAATATGAAACACTCGTGTATCATATCAGAAGAACATTTATGATACAGCACTGTCTCACTACAGGATTAAACCGTGACTGATAGACGGATAAAAAAATCACAGCGAGCGCTGCTGGATGCAAGCTTTCAGGTGTTACTACTCAATCCACATGCGTCTTTAAGCGAAATAGCTAGCCAAGCTAATGTTGGGCGCGCAACGCTGTATAGACACTTCCCTACTCGGGAAGATTTGATATCCGCCATTGCTATTGAGTCATTAGATCTTATTCAAGAAGGGATGGAACCCATTCTCTCCGGTGAATATGAGGGTAAAAGCGCTATCCGAAAAATGATCACATCCTTGCTGCCACTCGCCGACCGCTTCCATTTTCTGCAGATGGTATGGACTCTGGTGGAACTTGATCAGACGTTTCTGGAGCTGTATGAGAAGCAGATGAGTACGATTAAACAGTGGATAATTCAGGGACAAAGCGAGGGTGAACTCAATTCAGATTTAACCCCAGACTGGATAGTCTCAGTCTTAGACAGCATGCTTTACAGCGCGTCCTGGATGCTTTCGCAAAAAATGATGAGCCAAGAGCAAATCGAACAGCAACTTATACAAACTCTCTTCAAAGGGATTCAATCCGAATAACCAAAGAGCTAGTAGAGCAAGATCTCTGGCATAAACATACTTAATTCAATTATCTGGAATCTCAACTTTAGAATTTAAACCGCTTTAAATTATTGGCCACGATGATCCTGACTATACTGATCTCTATAGCCCACTGTTTGCTGGATGAGGAGATAGGTTATGGATGGTTTAGTACTCCCCCACCCCAAAGTGATGCTGTTCGACTGGCATGGCACATTGGTCAATACCCATGAAGCGATGTATGCCGCCATTGAGGATATGCTGGCTCAATTGGATGAGCTTGATCTGGTGCGTCATATTCTCCCTGAGGAAGAAGCCAATTCTGAAGATGATGAGAAGCTGATTCGCTATATCCGCATTTACCGTCATCTTCACCCAAGAGTTCTCGCTGAACAGCGTATCTCCCGTACCGATGTGTTTGAGGTCCTGTTTGGAGACAATGACGAAGCCAACGCGATCGCCCACAAAGCCTACAACGACTGTTATCGGAACCATTACGGCAGTGTAAAACCGTTCCAGGCAGGCATGTATGAATACCTGACCTATCTAAAGCAGCTGGGTATCAAAATTGGTGTAGTAACCAATCGCAGCCGTGAATTTCTGGATCCTGAGTTGGCCTCTGTTGAAGGAGGTCGCTGGCAGGAACTTTTTGATGTCACTCTATGTGGCGATGAGATGTGGCGTTATAAACCTGCTGCAGACTCCATGGTACAGGCTAGCAAAGCTGTAAATGAACTAACCGACAAGCACCTTTGGTACGTAGGCGATAGCGTGACCGATATGATGACCGCTACCAAAGCTGGTGTTACCCGGGTTTTCTACAACGGTGCATTATGGTCGCCCCATTGGTTTGAACAACATTTCTCCAATCAGGCCAAACACCAGTTTGACCCTGAGATAATTGTGGATGACTTCGACGAGTTACTGGATATTGTGCTGGACAGTAAAGAACATCACTTTGACCAAACTCTAGTTGAGCAACGCCCTGCCCGATTACCCCCGCGCCAACCCCTACCAGAACGCGTTGAGCCCGACTGGCACCCAGCCATAGCATCGCTAACTTATCCTTCGGTCGTTTTGTTCGACTGGCATGCAACACTTGTGGATACTTTGGATGCGATGTATCACGCAGTTGATGATATGTTGAAAGAACTACGTGAGCTGGGCTTACTGGAACACCTGGTGGATTCAGCCTCTTGCAAGTCTCCAGATGATCAACGTCTGGTTGACTATGTAAGAGATAATCTCAGCCTTCACCCTAAAATAAAACTGGACCGAAAAATCTCCCGCACTGATATTTTCGAAATATTGTTTGCTGATAATGAAGTGGCAAAAAAACTGGCTCATAAAGGGTTCACCGACCACTACCGAAAATACTTTGGCACCGCCCTACCCTTTGAGCCCAAAGTCGCTGATATGTTGGCAGGGCTGCGCAAACTTGGTTTAGTGGTTGGTGTTATCACAAATCGCGACCGGGAGTTTTTTATGCACGAGTTAAATACGGTTGATAACGGTTGGGCGCATCTGTTCGATACCGAAATCTGTGGTGACGATACTGTTCAACGAAAACCCCATACAGATCAGATTCTTAAAGCCGCTGAAAACCTGAATTGCCAATTAGGGAAAGAGATCTGGTACGTAGGTGATAGCACCACTGACGTTATCGCAGCCAAATCCGCAGGCATTACCAGTGTGTTCTTTAATGGCGCCCAATGGGATCAACCTTGGCTAAATAAGATTTTCCCTGGAACCGAACGTTACCCCTATAAACCCGATGTCGTAGTCAACGATTTTTCTGAGTTCTGGGCCATGGTGCTCGCATGCAGAAGCAAGTAATCTTTTAGAAATCTATTCAAATATCCGTGCAGAGCGATCTATGCATAAGTCTTGCCCTCACTGTCATAAGACAATCGAGAAGACTGGCGCAATTTATTGCCCTCATTGCCACAGACTTCTGCCTAAGCATGAAGATGAGCAGGATCAGGAAGTTAAGGCCAACATTGTGCATAAAACAGAGGGCAATATAAAAGAGGCCAATAAAACAGAAAGCACCCACTCTTTTTCTGAATCCGCTTCTTCACAAAGGGGGCTACAAAATAACGTTACCCCCTCAAAAGCTACCCTTAGATCCAATCTGACTTATCCTGCTGGTTTTTCCGCGGTCATGAAACAAGATAAAGGCGTCTGGTCGTTACTAGCAGCAAACCTGATCACCTTATTAGTTGCGTTGTTTGAAGGCTGGGAACTGCACTATCTTATGACCATCTATCTGGCCCAGAGCATCATGATCGGAGCCGGTAATTTCATCAGAATGCTGAATCTGGAACAGTTTGATCCAAGTGGCTTTAAGATGAATGGCAAACCGGTAAAAGAAACTCCGCAAGCTAAAAAACAGGTCGCGATTTTCTTCCTGATTCATTTTGGTTTTTTCCATTTCGGCTATGGAATATTTCTCATTGCCCAATACAACATGCAAAACCTGCCCTGGTTCTCCACCATCCTGCTCTCCTTGGTATTTGCAGTTCAGCAATGGGCGAGCGTAAAAGACGACATTAGAGAAGATAGAGACAGAAGACCTAATATTGGAACAATGATGTTCCTGCCCTACGCCAGAATAGTACCTATGCATCTGATGATTATCATAGGAGGTATGTTTGCCGGCACTATGCTGGGTGTGTTGCTGTTTTTGCTTTTAAAGATCGCCGCCGACCTTCTAATGTATGTTATCGAACTCTATGCCCTGTACCCTAAACAGAGAAAACTACCTGGATAGCTTGATAAAGCTGCCAACCGTTTAGTAGAAAACTCTTCAATATCCCAGCCCTTGAGGTTTAAACTCGCGCCGCTACACGGTAGAATTTTCCCCTTTTAAGCAGTCTATGGAAGATCACAATGGGTCGAGCCTATCAAAACCGCAAAGAGTCGATGGCAAAAACATCTGATGCCAAGGCAAAGGTTTACAGTAAATTCAGCCGTGAAATCTATGTAACAGCTAAATCCGGTGGTATCGAAGTCGAAGGCAACTTGGCACTAGCGGGCTTAATTGAGCGTGCGAAGAAAGCTCAGGTTCCTGCACACGTTATCGATAAAGCCTTAGATAAAGCTAAAGGCGGCGGCGGTGAAGACTTCTCTGAAGCACGTTACGAAGGTTTTGGCCCAGGTGGCTGCATGGTTATCGTGGAATGCCTGACTGACAACCCTAACCGTACTTTTGGTGATGTGCGTAACTGCTTCAACAAGACCAAATGTAAGATCGGTTCTCAGGGCAGTGTGAGCCACATGTTCGATCACAGTGCGATCTTTGTGTTCGATGGTGATGACGAAGATGCTGTGCTGGAAGCGCTGATGATGGAAGATGTTGATGTTACCGACATCGAAGCAGAAGATGGGAAAATCACAGTCTTTGCACCGCATACTGAATATTTTAAAGCGAAAAAAGCACTAACAGATAACATTGAAGGTCTGGATCTGGACGTGGATGAAATCCAATTCGTACCTCACAATGCATCACCGGTTTCTGGTGATGATGTGCCAATGTTTGAGAAATTTATCGATATGCTGAATGACCTGGACGATGTTCAGAACATTTATCATAACGCTGAAATCTAATTGATATTTCAGACATAAAAAAGCCCGCATGCTCTATCAGAGCTGCGGGCTTTTTTGTAAGAAGTAAAACTTACTTCATGTTGTTCATCTCTTTGAACTTAGCCATCAGAGCAACAGGCTGTTTTTTCTTGTTGCTTTTGTTCAGTACAAATACAACTGTCTGACCCTGTGGGCCTGCAGCGATCTGAGTGAAACGGTATGGAGCTTCGCCTACAGTACGTACGTCTTCCATATCTTCCAGTGTACTGAATACGTACAGACGGCCATCTTCGCCACGCATTTCACCGTAGAAGCTTTCAGCAGCTTCCAGCTTACCGTTGTACATATCGATGCCAGCGATACCGGAAGTCTTCTTCTTATCTTTGCCTGTCAGGCCGAATACCAGTGTTTCACCTTTTGGGCCACCCGCGATGAAAACTTTACGGTATGAAGTTTCACCAACTGTCAGAAAAGACTGATAAGTAGCAAAATCATCAAATACATAGTGACGACCTTCATGCATTACTTCGTACAGATCATCGTTGTTTAGATTAACAGCAGCCTTTTTTTCAACTGCTTCAGGCTTAGCCTGGTGAGTGTGACAGCCTGTCAGAGCAACCATAGCACCTGCAACCAGTGCGCCTGTAATCAGTTTTTTCATGGGAGAAGCCTCATTGAAATTCAGTACACTTAAAATTCTGGCGAAGACTGTACTGAACCAATGTGACAAGAAGGTTTAGGATAGGTGACAAAAATATTTCAGTTTGTTTCATCCATCAAACTGAAGGTCAAAAATGTAGTAAACAGGAACATAGTTACGATTAGAGGTGGGTATGGAAACAACAGCATCAGCGACAGCATACCAATCCATAACAGCTTTGCTTTACTGCGTTTAGCTCTGTGTTTCTTAGTGAAGAAACGACGATAGAAGTGTCCTTCATCGGGCGTGCGATCCTGCATCCAACCAGGCGCCACTAATAAAAACAGAAATTCGAGTAGATGTAAAAGCATAGGGGTAAGCCCATTTCATAGGTTACCCCTTCAGAATAGGGGATAGATCAGTAATCTGCCACGCGATAAAGCACAGAATCGTGATATCCGGTAGTAACCGGGATCACACCAGACAACTGTCGGTTAAGCTCTGGGTCTCCACTATCAACAATCAGAGGGCGGCCTTCCAGCTTAGTAAGTTTAGTTTTAGTCGCTATGACGTTGATGTTCTGCTTGCCTATCCGTTTCAGAAGTTCAGGGCTGAGCTGTTGATTCCCACGACCGATAATATGCCCCTGCCCACCGATTAATGTAATGACCAATTGGCACTCTTCATCTTCGGTGAATTCAAGCAGCTGTTGCGCGGTGCAGTCACTGGCAATCAGTTCATTATCACGAATCAGGTCCACACCCAGCAATGTATTAGGCAAACCCATCTGTTCCATAACTGCAGCTACCGTTGAGCCAGAACCCATCACGTAGTAAACATCAGGTTCCATTTTCTCAATAACATCGGCAGCTATATCATCTAGCACCAGCTCTTCGGACTCACGACCACCGTTCTTAACATGTTGTAAAAATCGATGCTCTTGCGGTACGAGTAGCTCACCGTAATATTTAGCGCGAACCGTACCTTGGCGAAAGGCGTCCTCATCAATATCGCGCACTTCCTGATCACCCAATGTGACCAACTCCCCTTTAACCAACATAGCAATAATTTCGCCCGCCGCTTTTGGGGTAACCGCATAAACTCCTGAATGGATTTTTACTCCCGCAGGGATACCTAATACAGGCACTTCTTCAGCAATCGCTTCACAGATATTGCGAGCTGTACCATCGCCACCAGCAAATAAGACAATATCGACGCCTTCGGAAACCAGAGCTTTAGCCGCTTCTATCGTATCTTTCGCCGAGGTATGGCCGGATTCAATTTGACCAATCACCTGTGGATCAAAGCCCGCCTGTGATGCGATATCAGCACCCATCTCTGCAGGATAGGTAATAATCTTCACGTCAAGACCAGTCAGTGTTTCTAAAGCTTGAAGGGTTCTGACACCCGCCTTAGGCTCAGCACCTAACGCCAAAGCCTTACGTGCTGTCTCCTCGCCATCACTGCCTTTAAGTGCAACACTGCCGCCAACACCCGCCAGCGGGTTGATAATTAGACCAAGCTTAAACACTTACGATCTCCAAATGCCCCGTTTCAATCAGGAACTGTTGGTATACAAAACTGGTCAGGATAAGATGGGTTTCATCATCCAGTTCCAGAAACTCAAGACCGTGGCTAAGGACCTTGGTGATCCCCTCTTCTGAAGGAGTCACACTACGAATCAAAGCAGGGGTAAGCACTACTTGATCAACACCCGCTACCTGAAAACGGGTAGTCACAAACAGTTTGTCACCCACTTTACCCAAAGCCACAGGCGCATCAACACAAGCACCTTTGATGCTGATATCAGTGCAGTACGAAGTTACCGGCCAGTCATGGCGCAGTCCACTATCCGGTTCGTATTCATCGACAGAAACCACCAGATTAACGGGTACTCGGGTATGACTACGAATACGGCGAACTTCAGTATCTTTGGGGTATTCCAGATGCCAGTACGGATAAGGATTGGACTGAATTTTCAGAACCTTTGCACTGAAAGCACAGATATAATTTCCGCTCATCAGCCTTACAGTTACACGGGCGCCCTCGTTAATAGAGCTGGCCTTCTTTGGCGCAGAAACCATCAGACTACTTGCTTCGCGATAGCCTAAGAGTTGTACAGAATACCGGCCACGTGGAGTACGCGTTTCGATCTGTACTTTTTCACCAATACGAGGATTTAATTCAGCCAGAGTACGGACGTTCTTCAGCTGTTCAAGTGCTTCTGCCATTCAGCGTAACTTATTATTCTTTTCTGGTTATTCTTGTGCGGAAAATAACGTGCTTTATCAATACGCTATAGCTTACGGGATTTACTCATTATCTGCGAGCTGAAAACCCATCGCTGCAAGCAGTTCTGGCTGCTTAGGATTATGAATAGTGAGAGATGATAGCTCACGCCGTACACGATACTGTTTTCGCAGTTGATCAAACGCTTCACGCTGCTTATCTTCTGGGTGAATCATGGTATCTCTCAGGTTCTTGTCATCAATATTCTGGTCGTAGACTTTCTGAATCAGCTGCAGAGTCGTCAAGTCACTCTGATCGATATGGGCTAGTTCTGGCTCAGGTAGGAAATCTTCAAGTCGCTTATTAACAGACTGACCAATATGTTCACAGTAAGCCTGATACAACATATAGGTGCCACGAATTTTCCCATCCAGGCTATAACCCGCTATATGCGGAGATACACGACTACAACGTTGCGCCAGCTCCCCGTCGACCGATGGCTCGTGCTCCCAAACATCAAGCACAAAACTTAAGTCGGGACGTTCTTGTCCAACTTGATACAGAGCCTGATTATCGATAACAGGGCCTCTACCGGCATTTAACAGCACTGCCCCTTGTCGAAGGCGTTTAAGCTCTGCTTCGGAGAAAAGGTGATAACTTGGACAATCACCCTCACGCGTTAACGGTGTATGTAAGCAGATAAAATCGGCTTCACTTATCAACTGATCCAGTTCGACAAAGCCCGCTTCTTGTTTGGCTCGTGGAGGGTCATTCAACAGCACATTAAATCCACATTGCTGCAAACGCTTTTGTAACCTGCTACCGACGTTGCCAACACCAACAATGCCATAAGTTCGGTTCTCTGGTGCAAAGCCCTGCTCTTGCGCCAAACTGAAAATTGAGCTGATAACATAATCAACTACCGCTTCCGCATTACAACCCGGAGCATTACTGAAACCAATCCCCTCTTGTTGAAGGTAGGTTTTATCAATGTGATCAGTACCGATGGTCGCAGTGCCTACAAAATTCACTGTGCTATTTCCCAGCAATGCTTGATTAACCTGTGTAATTGAACGCACCAGTAACAAGTCAGCATCATATAATTCCGCGGCATCAAGATTACGTCCTGGGCGCAAAATTACTCCACCAAACTCTGAAAAAATCTCCTCAACCTGAGGCATATTCTCATCAGCAACTATTTTGAGTTTTGGGCTTGGCAATTTCTTGGTCTCCGGGCTTTACATCACATAGATTATCAGGCTCAATGCGCGCATTCTAACAGACCTCTAGCAGCCGTGTGGCTTCCTCTGTAAAGAGAGCTTAAATATAAACTCAGGACAAACCGAAATTGATCTCTCGCTGGAAAAAAAACCAGGAATTTTACATTGTCAGGATGTATCAGGATCTGATCGGTGACTGGATCGTCACGCAAAGCTGGGGCAATGCTGCTCTTGATATCTCGTCTTGTCGTCATAATGTTGCTTCATCTTATGACGAAGCACGTAAGCTCGTACGTAAGCTTAGTAAGCAACGTAAAGCAGATGGATTCCGGCGCTTAGCTCGTCAGGAAACTCAATTAGGTTTCGATTTCTTCCTTTCTCATGAAAGCTCTCCATCCTCTATAGATACCTCTGTTCCAGCAGCACAATCCTAGTATTTTCCCCGTTTGAACAATCACTCAACTTAATACAGGCTTATTTTGTGTAAAAATCAGCCACTATCCATACTAAAGTACAGCATTTCAGGGCAAACCCTAATGCTATATTGCAGATACTCGTATAAAGAGTAAGTGAAAAAACCCTCATAAATAACAAAAAGATATCGGGAAAAAGATATGAGTGGATCTCTCTCTGGATTCTACGTAAAAAGCTTATTCTCTGCTGCCGTTGTTACAGCCATCGCTGTAGGTGGTGCGTTTTACTCTGGTGCAGATACAACCATGCTACTGATTGTAGCTATAGCGTCTCTACTTGCCTCAGGCTGTAGCCTCCTCGTCATTCACTCATCGCTCTTAGGTAAACTCAGCCGTGAGGTTCAGCAGGTCAACGCTGGAGAAACCAATCGACTAGAACTATTACCATCTCTTTTTGGCGATATTTTCAGCAGAAACAGCAGTGCCGATGACATTGGGGCAAAGCTTTCCAAAAGCGCTAACGACAATGCGGTATCAGCTGCAGAAGTTTCGTTTTCAGCAGACACACTGAAAACTAAGCTAGACACTCAGGTTAAAGAAGTGTCCCAGATTGCTCAGAATTCTGAAGAGATGACCGTGACCGTACAGCAATCAGCCCAACAAGCTGAAATTGCGGCGGATATGGCTATTCAAGCTAAAAACACCGGTGTCGAAGGTAAGCAGGCACTGACTGAAGCGATGTCTAATATTCGTGAGCTGAACTCTCAAGCTGCTGAAACACTGGTACTGATTGAACAACTCAATGCAAAATCCCTGAAAATTCAGGATGTGACCAAAGTAATCGAAGAGATTGCAGAACAGACTAACCTTCTAGCCTTGAACGCAGCAATTGAAGCAGCCCGCGCCGGTGATCACGGTAGGGGCTTTGCGGTCGTAGCAGATGAGGTTCGCCAACTGGCTTCCCGTACAGCCAGTGCAACCGGCGAAGTAGAAACTATCGTTGATGAGATCCGCGCTGAAACTCAGCAGGTAGTATCCCGCATCCAGACCCTGTCCAGCGACGTTGAACAAGGCACCTCTGCGATGGAAGAGATCAGCGATCAACTCGGTGGTATTTCTGAACAATCTGCTGAAGTAGAAGCACAAATCTCCACAATTGCTGAAGGTGCCCGTAACAACCGGGTTAACCTGGAAACAATCTTCACCTCTCTGCAAACCGTTCGCCACGAACTGGAAGAGAGTGATGACGAAGTGCAACAGCTAGCTCGTCAGGCTGCTGCCCTTATGGAAGCAGCTGAATACTCCAATGCGGTATTAGCTACAGCTTCCGATCAGAACTATCACCAGCAGTTCTATCAGATTGCACGTGATACCGCGGATCAGGTTACTGAAGCATTTGAACGGGCTATCAGCAGCGGTCAGATGAGCGACGCTTCCCTGTTTGATCGTAACTATATTCCTGTTCAGGGCACCAACCCGCAGAAATACCATACTCAGTACGATAAGTTTACTGATCAGGTACTCCCAGGTATTCAGGAACCAGCGCTGTCCAAGCATCAATCCATGGTCTATGCGATTGTTACCGATCCTAACGGCTTTGTTCCTACTCACAATAACCAGTTCGCTAATCCTCCGACAGGTGATTTCGATACTGACCTTGTTAAAAGCCGTAGTAAGCGCTTGTTTAACGACCGCACTGGTGCACGTTGTGGCTGTCATACTGACACTATGCTATTGCAGACTTATAAACGTGACACTGGTGAAATCATGCACGACCTCTCAGTACCAATCTTCTTGAATGGTCGTCACTGGGGTGGTTTACGTATCGGCTACTGGCCAGATAATCACTAAGTTTCTAACAACCGTTGTGGGCTCTCTTTAGAACCGCTGTGGGCACTCTAGACAACCGCTGTAGGCCTACCCTTATCAAACCGCTGTAGGCACATACAGCGGTTTTTTATTACTATTAATACCTTCACAAGCAACCGCATAACTTTATAATTAACCTCTTAACTATATTTATAATTACAATAATCACTCAAACGGCCAAGAGAACAGAGATGAGTAAATTCCAATACGCAGAAATGCCGAATAAAGATGGCTTCTTTGGTGAATTCGGTGGACAGGAGATCCCACCTGAGCTGAAACAGATCATGGACGAGATCAACGACGCATACGAAGAGATCCGCCAGACACCCGAGTTCCAAGAGGAACTGGATCAGCTATTTGCTGACTATGTTGGCCGTCCAAGTCCGATATACCACGCAAAACGCCTGAGTGACAAACTGGGCGGTGCACAGATCTACCTGAAACGCGAAGACCTGAACCACACGGGCGCTCACAAGATAAACCACTGCCTGGGTGAAGCCCTTCTTGCTAAATATATGGGTAAAACCAAAGTTATCGCAGAGACAGGTGCAGGTCAGCACGGTGTTGCACTGGCAACAGCTTGCGCCCTGGTAGGTATTCCATGTGAAATCCACATGGGCCAGGTTGATATCGAAAAAGAACATCCAAACGTAACCAAGATGAAAATCCTGGGTTGTGACCTAATCCCGGTTACCCGCGGAACAGCTACTCTGAAAGATGCAGTAGATAGCGCGTTTGAAGAGTACCTGAAAGATCCGGTTAACTTTATCTACGCGATCGGATCAGTGGTTGGCCCACACCCATTCCCGAAAATGGTACGTGACTTCCAGAGCATCATCGGCAATGAAGCTCGCGAACAGTTCCAGGCGAAAAAAGGCAAGCTACCTGATTTCATCACAGCCTGCGTAGGCGGTGGTTCTAATGCCATGGGCCTATTCACCGCTTTCCTCAATGATGAAGAGGTAAATATCGTAGGTGTTGAACCTGCAGGTAAAGGTCTGGATACCGAGCAGCACTCAGCGACTTTGACTTTGGGTAAGCCAAGTGTTCTACACGGCATGAAATGCTATGTTCTAGAAACTGAAGACGGTGAGCCAATGCCAGTTCACTCAATCGCATCCGGTCTGGACTACCCTGGGGTAGGTCCACAACACAGCTACCTGAAAGAACTGGGCCGTGTTCAGTATGAAACTGCTTCCGATGAGGAATGCCTTAATGCCTTTATGACTCTTTCTCAGGTTGAAGGCATAATCCCTGCGTTAGAAAGTTCCCACGCTGTTGCTTGGGCGATGCGTAAAGCACCTAAGCTTTCCAAAGATCAAGCGATTCTGGTGAACCTATCTGGACGTGGTGATAAAGACGCCGACTACGTTGCAGACAAGCTAGGGCTGTAATTCCAAAAACACAAAGAAAGGATTAGATCTTATTCATCAATCAGTTATTGATTGGTGATATATCTAGTCCTTTCTGACTTCATGCCAAACCTTTCCATAATTCCGCACGCTTATTGCACACAACACGTATTAGAAAGAAAATTTATTCGTTATTAGTGTCTTGTTTGTTCACGGTACTCTGTGGGTGTCATTCCCACTTTATTTTTGAAGAGTCGAGAAAAGTATTGTGGATATTCAAAGCCAAGCGCATAGGCGATAGTTGCTACTGAATCCTCGGAACCCAACAGCAAGTTTTTTGCCCGATCGATCTGGTAGATATGGATATTCTCCAACGCTGTATGGCCTGTTTCTAGTTTCAAAGCATCACTCAGATAACGGGGTGTCATATTCAGCTGACCTGCTATGTCTTCCACTGACGGCATCTGATCAGATGGCAGAGCTTTAAGAGTGTCATTAAAGCGGGTTTCTAACGATGTAGTCTGACTCTCCTTCCGTTGCTGAAACTGGCGTTGATAAAAGCGTTCTGCGTAAGTCAGTAAGGTATTAAGCTGCGAGATCAAAATATCCTTACTGAAAGCATCATGGTTCTGCTCATACTCCTGCTCAAGAGTGTCGAGAATCCCGCTTATTAAGGTTTCCTCTCTAGGGGATAGATGCAACGCCTCATTAATAGCATAGGAAAAGTAATTGGCACCTTCTATATTCTTCTGAATCGAAGTACCGCGTAAAAAGTCTTCGTGAATTAGCACTATCCTGGCATTAGCTTTAGCTATTAATCCTTTAATACGAACAACTTGCCGGGGTGCCATGCAGATTAAGCTGCCATTTCTAAAATCATACTTAGTCCGGCCATAGAAGATATCGCCCTCAATGATATGTTTGAGGCTGATAGAATAAAAGTCAGAACTGATCTCTATATCACCTCCGGAGCAACTAACCTCATTTGTTGTATCCGATTGCATACTGACAACGGAAAACAGAGGATGCTCCGGAGCACTTAAGCCCAGATACTGGTGATAATCATGCAAACTTGAGAAATGTAACTTCTGCGTCATAGTTGTTTCCCTCTACCTCAGGGTAGTACTGAACTACTCATTTACCCAGTGGCTACACTGAGCTGGAAATAAGCTCTAATGTTGAAGCTTCATGCTTCTTTGTATTGAATCCGAGTCTCATTAAACCGTAGATCAAACTGTACTTCTTCCAAAAGGCACGGTTCACCAGCCGGTTTATCTGTTCTTTATCATTGGGCACTTTGGCTTCAATAGGAATAACAGTCTCACCGCATTTGATAGCACCGATAGGATTCTCAATAAAGGCATCATACCAACTGCGTTTAGCAAACTTATACTGCCGGACAAAGAAGCGACCATTCACTTCGACAATTGAGATATCAACAAAACGATGTTTCTCACCAGCACGAATCTGGTGAACTCTATAAGAGTTAATCAGTTTCACTATATCCATATATATCTACCTCCGGTGTTTCTACGAAGACAAAAGCCCTGCCAACACTGAAGGGAATGATGGCAGGTACTTTTCAAATAACGATGGGGTTAGTACTGACGGAAAAACTCATCCATTTTATCTACTGCCAGAGTGACATATTCATCTTTGTCATATAGGTCGACATGGGAAGCACCGTTGATCTCAACAAACAGCTTGGGTTCTGAGGCATGGTCATAATAGTTTTTAGTCAATGGTCCTGTTGCCAAAATACCGCTGGCCGGGTCCATCGCTTTAGAACCGACAATACCAATATAAGGTGTATATAGATAAGGCGCATAGGATTGTGCGTCAGCCAACATTGGCGCTTCTAACATAAATGAAGGCGCTAGATGGTTATAGTTTGGATAAGTCTCAGCCCCTGCACGTTCGGTCATGTAATAATCATATCCTTCGCTTGGTGCAGCCCCTTCTTTTATGGCTGGAATTTCAGCCTCAAAACCTAGCGCATCAACGTAATCAATCTTGCCAGTTTCATAAGCCTTTTGACGGCCTGCATTCTGCATAGCAATCAAACCGGTAACCATTTCCCTATCCATAGTTGCAAAATAGCTTGCCTGATTACCCATCATCCCGGATACAGTCGCAATGGCTTTCAAACGCTTGTCAGTAGTTGCAACCAGTGCCATATAACTGCCAGAAGCACAAACACCCAGACCGTATAGCTTATCTTTGTCTACGAAAGGTAAAGTGCCTGTAAAGCTGATCGCATCACGAATACTGTCCATTTTCACAAATGAGTTTTCGTTGTTTCTGATAACACCCTCGCTATCACCATAACCGGCATGGTCAAAAACCAGGGTTACATAACCCTTCTCTGCCAGGTGTCGACCATAGACAGCACCGGTCTGTTCCTTCACCTGATTAAATGGTGGCGAAAAGATTACTGCAGGGTAAGTCTGGTTTGGGTCAAAACCCTCTGGAAGAAATAACAGTCCTGCCAGCATCAGATCACCGGCCACTGTTTTCGATGCAAAAGTAATTTCGTTGATTCCAGCCTTCAAAGCAGCAAGGAAAGTCATAGCCTTTCTCCTGATAGTTAAGATATGCGGATATCTTATGGAGAGAGCGGTTATCAGTTAATAAACAAAACACCCTTTGTTGTATACAAAACAGCGGAGACATTCTTAATAACTAATTTTCGAGGCCAAAAAACTAAAAAAATACTCTGTTAAACCACACCTAAAACCACACGTTTTATACCTGTATTTGAGACCTAAATTTCTTAAACAATCACTAAATAACTGATTGTTTATTAAGCAAAATTTAATTTTTTTCTCTAATTAGGATAATTAATAATCAGAATTGCTAAATTAGACTTGTAAACTCATGTCCCATAGCTATAACTAAGGTGAGGGTTAATCCGTATCGGGGGTTACGTTTTATCTCTATCCAGTTGTATAGGGATATGCAGTTTGTCGTGTCACGGAGGAGCATTATCTAAAGCTATATGCTGTGGGGACAAGCCATAATGCTTTTAAGTAATCTATCAATACGCAGTAAATTAATACTGACGTCTTTCTTACCCGTATTGGGTATTATCATTCTTATCATCACATCACTGAGTGAACTTAAACAAGCTGATGACGGCGTAGGCCGGATTTATGATGACAGAGTTGTACCACTTGAAGATCTCAAGATAATCGCAGATGACTATGCGGTTTTTGTAATTGATGCAGTCAACAAAGCCAACGCTGGCATAATCACTGGCGATGAAGCACTCAAAGGAATTCGAAGCGCGCGAGCTGAAATTGAGCAAAAATGGGGGAAGTATATGGCTACTGCCCTAACTGCTGAGGAGGCACAACTTGCCAATGAGGCTAAAGGTTTATTTGCCGCTGCTAACAAATCACTGGATGAAGTTGAAACAGCTTTATCCAATTTAGGCTCAGGCAATCTAACTGGCATGCTGAATGACTACGATGGCCCGCTATACACTACTATCGATCCTATCAGTGAAAAAATTGCCGAATTGATCAGCCTTCAGCTCAGTGTCGCTGGTGAAGAGCGCAATACAATTAGTGAGGTTTATGATACCGCCATAGTTGTCATGGCCTCCCTGGGTGTTGCTGTAGCTGCCTTGTTGGTTGTTATAGGCAAACTGCTTTATGGGTCTATCAGAGGGCCTTTGGATAACCTTAACCAGGCTGTTGAACGTGTTGCAGAAAGTTCAGACCTGACCGCTCAGATAGAGGTTAAAGGCAGTGATGAACTTTCTATGATAAGTGGCAACTTCAATAAAATGCTAACCAGAATATTAGCAACCAACGTCTGGAGATTGAACAGGTTGCTAGCGCTATGAATGAGATGGTTTCCACCTCTCAGGATGTTGCGAGCAATGCTGAACAAGCGGATGGGCAAACCCGCTCAATGCAGGATCAAGCCATGCAAGGCAATGAAATTGTGGGTAGTGCTGTGGCATCCACCAATTCCTTGGTAGGTAATGTTTCTGAGGTATCGGAAAAAATACGTGCTGTAGAGAATGATAGTGAAAGCATCGGCTCAATCATCGGCGTTATTAACGATATTGCAGAACAAACCAACCTGTTGGCACTTAACGCAGCTATCGAAGCGGCACGTGCCGGAGACCAAGGGCGTGGGTTCGCCGTTGTAGCGGACGAAGTACGGACACTCGCACAACGTACTCAACAATCAACAACTGAGATACAGCAAGCAATCGAACGTTTACAGTCAGGAACTCGCTCTGCTGTTACAGCAATGGAACAAAGCCAACAGGAAGCAGAACAAGCCGGTAGCAGAGCTGCTGAAGCAGGTGATGCTCTGCAGGGGATTTCAGAATCTGTTGGCATGATCACCGATATGAATACTCATATTGCTTCTGCTAGTGAAGAGCAAACCAGTGTGGCGGAAGAGATTAACCGCTCTCTGGTAGCGATTAATGACGCCTCACAGGAATCTTCTGAAGGTGCTTCCCAACTATCTGCTGCCAGTGAGGAACTTTCTCGCCTAGCCGTAGACCTGAATGCCAAAGTCTCTCAATTCAAGACGGCTTAAAGTTAGACGCTCTAAAAAATGTGGCTACTGAATTCCTTCGGTAGCCACATTTCCATCAAACTATCACTTCCTTTTCTTTCCGCTTTTCTAAGCAATACAAATATCTTTAGGTTTAGCTACCTGCTTTCTGTATGAGGGAATAGATAAGTGAGAATATTTTTTGCGGATAAAAAAACGGGCTCCAAATGGAGCCCGAAAAGCAATTTGCTTCAATGACAAGAGCCATGTGCTTGAAAGACCTGTATTAGAGAACCTTCCAAAATCAGCCTGCGGAGGCGAGAGCTGAAACACATACACGAACATGCAATCTTAAAAAGCATTGCGGCACAGCTAGTGAGGGGAGCCTGCCGCCTGACGTGTTAAAACCAATAATATACGAATGAGAATGATTTACAACACTATTATCAAATATTTTTATTGTTTTTTATGTTCATATAAAAACAGAAATTAAAAAGCCGGATCAGATGATCCGGCTTTGGAGGGAGACGCCAGACCGGTGAGAGTCTGCCTTTGACAAAGACTTTCGAGGGGGAAAATCGATGTCTGTAGTGATCTCCTGTGAGCGTAGGAGATCACTACAATTTTCGGCAATGTTGAGTGAGGTGAGGTCGTCATTGCCTATCACTTATGAGCGATACCGATAATAATGTTACTGAGAATGATTTGCAACAACATTTTTATATATTATTTTATATTTCCTCCAAACCGGCTCTGCGTTAGCATTCTCCCTTTAGATCCCCTTAGATGAAAACAGATGAACTCTAAAAAAATCCAAGCCGATTTTATCCTTCTAATCGTTGCTCTTATCTGGGGATTTGCGTTTGTAGCGCAGCGTTTGGGAGTCGAGTTTCTTGGTCCTTTTGGATTTAATGCCTGTCGTTTTCTACTAGGTGCTTGTTCACTGCTGCCACTTCTCTACTTTTTTAAAACTAAAACTGATCATTGCCCTACTACCCTAATGAAAAGCGGGTTTCTTGCGGGGGTGATCCTATTCGCCGGTGCATCTTTTCAACAAGCGGGATTGGTATTCACGACCGCTGGTAATGCCGGCTTTATTACAGGCTTATATATAATATTTGTCCCTCTGCTTGGCTTACTTGTTGGGCAACTCACCACTTTAAACACATGGGTAGGTGCGGCAGTTGCTGTTATTGGCCTTTATTTCTTAAGCTTTCATGAGTTGAGCAAAGTAAATATCGGAGATGTCTTAGAACTCTTGGGTGCCGTTTGCTGGGCTGCACATGTACTACTCATCGCTAAACTAGCTCCCAAAGTAGACAACCTACGTCTGGCGATCTCGCAGTTTCTGGTGTGCGCATCCTTAAGCGGTATCGTTGCTCTCTTTCTGGAAGCAGATAGTTTCACATTTGAAAATGCAGCCCGGTCGTGGGCACCTATCGCCTATGCAGGGTTAATCTCTGTAGGTATCGCTTACACTTTGCAGATCGTGGCACAGAAGCACGCACCACCTGCCCATGCTGCAATCATTATGAGCCTGGAAGCAGTCGCTGCCGC
The DNA here is from genome assembly GCF_024231755.1 of Neptuniibacter sp. Taxonomy (GTDB): domain Bacteria; phylum Pseudomonadota; class Gammaproteobacteria; order Pseudomonadales; family Balneatricaceae; genus Neptuniibacter. The sequence goes on along the minus strand of NZ_JAAEQH010000123.1, from coordinate 12,641 downwards.
ATTTGGGGGATGGTTAATCCTGAATGAGCAGTTCCGTACAGCGGGAATGATCGGCTGCACATTAATGCTATTTGGTATGTTGTTATCACAATTACCCGGTGTATTAAAATGGAAGAAAAAGAGTGTCTAAGCTAAGCAATATCCCAACAAACATCATTACTGGTTTTCTCGGTGTAGGCAAAACCACAGCGATCAACTCCCTGCTTAGGCAAAAACCTGAAGATGAATCCTGGGCAATTCTGGTTAACGAGTTTGGTCAGATTGGGATAGATCAAACCGTTATGCAGGATGTTGACGGTATAGCTATTAAAGAACTGGTCGGTGGCTGTATCTGTTGTGCATTGGGGCCCGCCCTAACCAGTACACTAACGACGCTGATACGTGAAACCCGTCCAAACCGTCTGATCATAGAGCCAACAGGTATTGGGCACCCTGCAGGCATTATCGATAGCCTGCTAAGTGATCAGTTTAGAGAGGTTCTGGATCTGCGATCTGTAATCTGCCTGTTGGATCCGCGCGCGCTTTCACAGCAAGAGGTAAATGAGCACCCTACTTTTCAGGATCAGCTTAACCTCGCAGATATTGTACTGATCAATAAAACGGATCTGGCTGAACCGGAACAGCTCAAATCGGCTCACTCCTTTACAGAACAACTTTACCCTGCAAAACAGCAGGTACTCGATACTATCCATGGGGAGATCAGTATCTCCCTTCTTGATCATATGAGAAGTGACGGTTTAAGTAGTCAGTTCCCAAATACCCATGATCAGGAGCGTATAGCAAGTGAAGCAAAAGAAAACACGCCCACCCCGCCATTACTTTTCCAGCTGCAACCTCAACCCAGACAGCCCCTTTTAAAATCAGCTACTGGTAACGGCATGCATAGTTGTGGTTGGGTATTCGCTGCAGAAGATCGGTTTACAAGCACAGCACTTTTCGAGTATCTGAATAAGCTGGATATGCAGAGAATTAAAGGTGTCTTCCACACCGATAAAGGCTGGCAGTTCTATAACCGTACTCAGGATGACACCACTGTTTCACCTATCGCCTACCGGCGTGATAGCCGGGTTGAAATCATCAGTGTTCAATCGGAAAACTGGCAGCAGATAGAAGCAGAACTTAAAGCTTTTATTATCGGATCGTGAACCCACCGTGCGACAATTTGTCACTTCTTTTATCATAGGCAAAACACGTAAAATTACCGCGTACTCGGAAAACAGCAGAAATGACAGAAACAGCCAAGGGTAAAGCCTCACCTCTCCTTCAAGCCGCTATTGTAATTATCGCAATCGCTGCTCTGGTTTCTCTCTTGGTTCTGCCGGAGCTGGTGCAAAAGACGCCCCCACAAACTCATCAATTGCATTCAGCTCCCGGGTGCGACTTGACCAGCAGTAGCTGTGTTGCGACGGCAGGAACTGAAGAAAATAGTCAACAGATCAGCCTGAGTATAAAGTCCGAGCAGATCAAATCAGCTGTGCCGCTACTATTTGAGGTGTCACTGGGTAGTAGTAAAGCGGATCAAGTGATGCTCGATCTGAAAGGCAAAGATATGTATATGGGCATCAACCAAGTGATGCTTAACCCGGTACCGGGTAGTGACAATATCTGGCAAGGTGAAGTAACCCTTGCTGTTTGCACTACCGGTGAGATGACATGGATAACATCGGTGATAACCGAAGCCAATGGTCAGATCACCCAGGCCGATTTTGAATTTAAAGCCCACTAGCCAGCAAGAGGTAAGGATTAATACCGATGAAAACACTGCGTAACCTCCTGCTATTAAGTGTAATGATGCTAGTAGGCGTAGCTATCGCATTCTACTTCCGTCCACAACCCGTTGATCAACGTATCGCGCTTGGTGAGCAACTAGGTGGCGAGTTCTCTCTGCAGTCAGTACAGGGCGAACTAAAACTATCTGATTTCCGTGGACAGGTTGTCCTATTCTTTATCGGTTATGCCTCCTGCCCAGACGTTTGCCCAACGGCATTAGCCGTGGCATCACAGGGTCTGAAGCAACTTTCAGAACAGGAGCAAAAGCAAGTTGCCGGTATTTTTATGAGCGTAGACCCAGACCGGGATACACCTGAGAAGCTCACCAAATATGCCCAGTTCTTCCACCCTAATTTCCGTGGAGCCACATCACCTGACCGCGCCAAAATCGACCAGATCGTAAAACAATACGGCGCCTTCTATCGAATGGTGGATTTGAAAGACTCAGCTATGGATTATGCGGTGGATCACTCTTCCCGACTTTATCTGATCGATCAACAAGGCAAACTGGCTAAGGCACTGACACATTCCACCAGCCCAAAACAACTGGCTGAAGAGATTCGCAGTTTACTTTAATAGGAATAAATAATGATCAAATCTCTCCTGAAACAGAGCTGCATTCTGGCAACTCTTAGCCTTTCTAGCATTGCGCTTGCAGAAGTCAGCGTGGAAGATGCTTATGCCCGTGCTGTACCTCCAGGGCAGATGATTACAGCATCATTTATGACACTTAAGAATACTGATGATAACGAAGTCGCATTGGTTGCAGCTGAGTCTAGTGCAGCCAAAGCGGTGGAACTGCATAACCATATTAACCAAGATGGCGTAATGAAAATGCGCAAGGTAGAGCAGATCAACGTTCCCGCTGCAGGCTCCACTGTTCTTAAGCCGGGTGGACTTCACGTGATGTTGATCGGTTTGCATAATGATCTGACAGAAGGTCAGGAGATCGACCTGACACTGAAATTCTCAGACGGCAGCACCCAAACACTCACAGTTCCTGTTAAGAAAGCAATGGATGGCATGAAAGGCCATAGTCATGGTGGCGGCCACCATCACCACTGATCATACATACTCATACAAGCCCGGTACTGACCGGGCTTTTTTGTCTATCATCCATGCAGATCACTTGTTTGCTATGACGAGCGGCCTGCCAAACCATGTTCCTCTTTCCATTTTGGATTACTCATAGCCAAAACAGGTTGCTCGAAGAACGCAGGAAATTCCTGCTGTGTCTCATAGTCGCTAAGGTCCGGTGCTTTGGTCATTAACATTTTTAAGAAAAAGCGTAATGCGCATATCCTTTTAGAGAAGGAGCGATCCCGCAAATTTGATTGATCCAGTTCTCTCTTTAAAATTGTTTTAAAACTTTCTGCCTCAGAGCCTGTAATGGTTTTAACCACATCAGTTACTCCGCCATCACATGAAAAAGCACCCTGCTCTAAATCATCCAGATAATGGCTAACATTTAAAAGCTGATAAGTTGGAAACCCCATCGCTGTGAGCGACTTGAATAGCATTTTCTTTGAAATATGCATCGGCTTGATATTTCGGCCAAGCACTTTTGAGTAAGTATCAATGACATCCTTATGAGAGATTAACTTTGGTCCGGTTATCCTGTAGGTCTGTCTGTTATGAGATTCAGGATCACTCAGAATTTGAGCAATAACACGTCCCTGATCCTCTTCCGAAGGCGGCGCATTCAACCCAACAATGCCAAGCTGGTCTTCATCTAAAAGCGTTGGATAGATCCCCAGTTGGGTCACCATCTGCAGGGTAAAAAAGTAAGTAAAACTGAATAGCCCAGTGTTAATAAAGGTATAACCCACACGGTTATGCAGCATCGCAATCTGCTTACCTAACCACTGTTCCCGTGTATTTATGGCGGGATGCTCTGCAGCCACCAGCCACTGGGTCATATACACCACATGCTCAAGCCCTGCCTGTTCTGCAGCAATCACAAAGTTAGCTGTTTTTAATAAGGCATTACGATCAAATGGCGCGCAAAAATATGCACGTTGAACATCAATAAGCGCAGCTTGAATATCCCGATAGTCATCCAGATTACCCCGAATAACTTCCGCCCCCAATGCCTTTAAGTTCTCAACCTTTTCGGAATCCGTATTTCGCACCATCACTCTTACGGGAAGCCCCCCCTCCAGTAATGCCTTTGCTGTTGTATAGCCAGTATGACCGTTCGCTGCAGTCACAAGAATTTTCTGTTGTTTCGTGGGATGACGCATGACTCACCTCATATTGCCTGTTCACTTGCTGAAGATATTGTCATGCTCTACCATGAGCCATAAGACTCATTTACGACAAAAAAAGTCCAAATGCGCCACGATAAGAAAACATTCAAAGTAAACATACTCGCCAGCGAAAACGCACTGTTTTCAACAATCTTTGGCCCCTTTGATATGCTGATTCAGGCAGGTGTCTTCTGGAATATACTCGTTGGCCAACAGCCAGAACCCCCCTTTGAAGTTAAAATCACAAGTATTGATGGTAATAGGATCACCGGACTAGCCGGAGCAGAACTGACACCTCACTGCAGTATTAACGATAGCGAATTTTATGACCTGATTATCGTTCCATCTGAAGGTATGCTAATTAACCCTGATAGCCCCTCATTCCAGCAGCGTGTTCACTATATTAAACGGATGCATGAACAAGGTTCTCTTATCGCCAGCATCTGCACAGGAGCCTTTTTAGTCGCAGCAACAGGCCTACTGGATCATAAAACCGCAACCACACACTGGGCTTTAGCTCCTCAATTTGAAGCTGCATTTCCCAAAGTAAATCTAGATACAGACCTGATCATAGCTGACAACGATAGCGTTATTACCTCCGGAGGCGTCAGTGCCGATCAGGATTTAACTATGGCCCTGATCGAAAATTTCTGTGGGCAGGAAGTATCTTTACAGACCGCCAGATGCACCTTGGTCGATCTTTCCCACCGCAAGCAGTCTACCTTCAAGACCTTTATTGCTAACAAAGTGCATGGCGATCAAGAGATCTTAAAGTGCCAATCTTTTATTGAAGAAAACCTGAACAGAGAAGTCTCCACCGAAGAGGTCTGCAAGAAAGTTGCTTTAACACCACGAACACTTAACCGTAGATTTAAACAGGCAACCGGGAAGACACTGGTCACCTATATTCAGCTACTAAGGATTGAACAAGCCAAACAATTATTAGCAACGGGAAACGCATCCTTCGACCACATTGCTAATTCAGTAGGCTACGAAAACGTCAGCTATTTCAGGCGCTTGTTTAAGAAGTATGTAGGCCTAGCACCGAAAGAGTACAGGCGTTCATTTTCTAGTGCAGATAATGGGGGCAGACTCTGAGTAACCGCTTTATTTCTAGCAAGTGTTAGAAATAAACAAGGTCAGAAGAGACCGCCATAAGTTATAATATAACTTTTCCAGTCAGCATTAAGGCTCTACCCAATGCCATTTAAATTTTTCTACACCAACTATTCTACAGATAAACATGTGCGCTCGGATGAAGCCGTATCTGAAACCCTAGAGAACGTAGTTCTGCATATGCAGAGTATGCTGAATGAGCCGGATAACTTTGTTGGTTTGATTGATAAGAACAATCTGATGCTGCAGTTTATGGTTGAAGATGACGGTTCGATTCTGGTGGATGTACCGATGCATGAACGTAAAGGTTCATTTACTAAACATGCTGACTTGAACGAGTCGATTGAGATTGTGCGCAGTCTTAATGATGAGATTGTGTGGGAAGAGATCGACGGGTTGCTGTTTAAGAATTGGTAAGCCACTCTTAAACCGTTAAAGGCAGTTAATGGATCAAAGCCCTTCTCTCATTAATGTGACTAGGCTCGCTACTAGAATAAAGACACAGATTGGTTCTACCCCGATAACTCGGACGGTCAGTTAAGAGCGTTCTGAGTCAGCTTACGCTTTTTCCTCTGGTTATAAAATCGTTCGATATAATCAAATACATCTGACCTTGCTTCAGATCGGGTTCGGTAATTTCGTCTATTCACTCTTTCTCGTTTTAGAAGACCGAAGAAGCTTTCTGCTGCTGCGTTGTCGTAACAACTACCCACTGCACTCATGCTTGATATCACATTGTGATCTGACAAGAAGCGTTGGTACTCATAGCTGGTGAACTGAGAGCCACGATCAGAGTGCAGCACAACGGGATTGCCATGATCTTTCTGCCATAAAGCCATTAACACTGCCTGGATAACTAGCAGTTTCTCCATCGTTTGACTCATAGACCAACCCACAACAACTCCGTGGTACAGATCAATCACAACAGCCAGATACAACCATCCTTCCCTCGTCGGGATATAGGTTATATCAGTGACCCATTTCACATTAGGCAGAGCTGCCGTGAAGTCTCTTTCTAAATGGTTGAGTACGTAGTCAGGGCGTTCCCCTGACTTTTTCTTACGCCATCGCTTAATCGACGGTATTCCAACCAGGTTACTGGCCTTCATCAGCCTAGCAACGCGATTGAGGCTGCATCGCTCCCCTTCATACTGGAACTCTTCCCATATACGAGGGCTACCAAATACACCATCACTGGCCTGATGGAGCTGGTTTATCCTGCGGCTTAAACGCGCATTATCTTGATGTCTTTGGCTAGGCTTGCGAGTACGCCAGTCGTAATAGCCGCTGGCAGATACCTTCAGCAAACGGCACATCATTCGTACAGGGAATGCATCGCGGCAGCGTTCAATCATGTGGTACTTCACTTGGGTTGTTTGGCGAAGTACGCTGCCGCTTCTCTTAAAAAATCTCGTTCCTTCTTAACTTGGGCAAGCTCACGCTTCAACTTTGCGACTTCTTCATCACGGGGATTACCATGACCTGTGAATGCTTTTTTATCAGGTGCTTCATACTCTTTAATCCAGCGATGAAGGTTGCCTGCATTAATGCCTAAACCACGAGCCACTTCTGCAATACTGGCTTCAGGCTGGAGAGCGAGAGCAACAGCTTCACGCTTATATTCTTCGGAATATTTTCTTCGGGAATGGGACATCTAAACACCTCGTTAAAGTAGATTATCTACTCTTAACTAGGTGTCCGACAAATCGGGGTAGAACCAGATATACTCTTACCCATTTAAAGATACTGACAAGTAAATCGCTCTCGAGGGATAATAATAGCTGGTGCTTTCGCATCGACATGCCTGCGTTTCAGGTGTGGGTTAACTTATCAGTACCTAAAGGCAGGTGAGATGAGTGGCAAAGAAAAAGCCAGAAAGCCCAATGTATCTGTGGCAATGACCAACCTGATTGAGCAGGTCAGAGCTGTTATTCCATTTGATATACCACCTTCTCAACTATGCGATGGACCTTGTACTGGTTGCCCGAAAAAGCTGATTGAATACCTGGATACAGAGCTTGAAGAATGGGAATACCGAATTAAACAAGATGAACAGCCCAGTCTTGGAGATGTTCATAGGTTAGGGAAGACGAGTAAAAGAATTTACGTTGCATTGAAAAAGAATGGTTTGATTCAGGAGTAATCTCTCTTCGAAATCTTATTGATAACTAAAGTAGATTAGCCCTGACCATTGCCCATTTTTTCCTAGCCACTAGCAGCCGAAAGAGTTCTAGCTACTCGTAGCTGAGCTTCGCTGAGCGTGCTCTTACAGCTGAAACTCCGCCTTAGTAAGTCCTTCCTTACCTGACTGCTTCATCAACGCCTCAACGAGCAACCCCACCCTTTCCGGCATTTCCCCATCTATTAGTTGATGGACCATTGAGTGAACATTTTCTTTAAACGAGTTGCTGGCCCCAATATCGGAGGCTAGGTTATCGGCGCTGAAGTGAAACTTATGCCCTGCAGCCTGAGACATTAGCCATTCAAAAGCCTGGGGGCGTACTTCAACCTTTTCAAACTCAGCCTGTTCATCGGCAGTGCGGCCATCGGGTTTATACCAGTAGCCAAAGTCGACCAGCTCACGGCGTTTAGCACCAGCAACACACCAGTGGGCGATCTCATGCAGCGCACTGGCGTAGAAGCCGTGGGCAAAGATTACGCGGTTGTGAGGGTTCTCCTCATCAGCGGGTAGATAGATTGGTTCATCATCTCCGCGGACTAAGATTGTATTGTAGGTCTCTTTAAACAGGCTATTGAACAGTTCAATCAGCTCTTCTACTACGGGTTCTTTCACTTATATCACTTAGTTTAGGTAGGGTTGCCAGGTATTCTGTTTCAGCCACCATGTATCACCACTAATACGGTCGATACGAGAGGCAACATAACCTTTTACATCTTTGTCAGCGCGTAACACTGTAACTTCGTATTCCGAAGTTGTACGGGTACCGCTCTCTTCAAGCAGGTTCCACTGGCCTTGATCTGCCAGCCATGTTTCTCCCGAATAACGGTGGTAGCGGATCAGTACCCACTGTCCTTTAGAGGTGTACGAGGAAGCAACACGGTAGGGGCCATCCTGAACCTGACTGCTCAGCTCATTCGCCATCATGGTGATTTGATCTAGCACTGAGTTAAAGGCTTCTGGATCGCCCTGCTGTCCATTAGCCTTAGCATTAGTAGTTGCAGCATCTGCATCAAAAAGGCCGGTTTTCAGTGATTGTAACTGTACAAACAATGCCTGGTTCTGCAGTTGCATCTCAGCGCTTTGCGCTTTGATCTGGAGCAGATGATCCTGAACCGCAGTCAGGCGGTTGGCGATCATATCCAACTCACTAGGCGGTTCCTCAATAACCTGCTGCTTTTTCGCTTGTGGTGAACGGTCTGTAATCTGCCTTTGCGGATTGATTGCCGTTTCCTGCTGCTCAGCCTGAGCTTGTTCCGTAGATTCCGGTTTCACCCCTGATGAACCACAGGCAGTTAAAAACAGAATCATCGATAAGAAGAATAACCTTGAAATAGACACCGCTTCGCTCCAGATGCAATGATCACGAGCGGCTATTCTAACCTATTATGCTGAGCTTGAAAGTAGCACTGTTTGTCCTCTACATAAGCTGCGCAATTGGGCAATCCTGATTAACGAAAACACCAATCTGAGTTTGGAATAAAGCGGTTTCTGCGAAAGCGATACCCTCAAGGTTATTTAACTCCACCCAAACATAACTTTTAAGGTGCTCATCCCCTAGGGCAACTTCTACTCTACCCATCTGAAGCATTCTAAGACCCTGGCTGATTTCGTCGACAAATATTGGTTTCAAACCAGATTTAATAAAGCGTTGATATAGCTGACTGCTTCTATCTGAACGTAGTAACGCCACTCGATACCCTTTCAGCTCTTCAAGCTGAGTCCAGTTAATTAAAGGATCATTGAGTTTATGATAAAGACCTATTTTGAATTGCTGCTCTGCAAGGGCTAGAAACCTAGTCTTATCTGTCACTGGAGCAGGATAAAAGCTGAGACACCAATCCCCTTGTTTAATTTTTTGCTGTAAACGTGCAGGGGGAAGAAAAAGCGGCTTAATCTGGAATTGGTCTACCGCTTCCAGACGCTGCTTTAACAAACGGAATGAAACCCCATTGCTCTCAACTTTGCTGGTGGTGAAAGGGGGATACTCTACAGCAAGTACCTCAACGACGGTGGTTGCGTACAGTTTACTTTGAAAGAAAATTTGAAAGAAAAGAAGTAAACCAAAAACACTTACAAAATATCGCACTATTTTACTCAACTATTTGACATGTTCACAGCATAGTTGAGATTTCAGAAACAACAAAGCCCCTGCTCTGTTAAAGCAGGGGCTTTTCATAGCAGGCCCTCAATAAGGGTTAAACAGTTTTGCTGTAACCTGCAATACCTGGGTTATCCGCTACGTTCTTAAGAACTGGTGTATTCAGTTTCTCAATACGTGCGACCTGTTTGTCACGCAGATGTTCTGCAACAACATCCCAGATAATCGGGCCATCGGACTTGGCACCCACTGTCGCCCAACCGGAAACAGTGTAGGTCTTGTTAGCTTCTATCTTCTCACCGTTATCCAGTGTCATCTCGGTAATACGCTTACCGATCGGCTGCAACGGATCACAGATATAATCAAAACCACCGACACGTACCATATCACCACCAGACTGCAGGTATGGTTCTGGGTTAAAGATATTGTCAGCAACATCTTCCAGAATCAGCTTCAGTTCGGAGCCTTTCATCGGACGTACGTAGGTTTCCGGATAAGTCAGACAAGTCTGATCCAGAACGTGCTCCATAGTAATCTTCTGACCTTCCAGCACCGTTGTACCCCAACGGAAGCCCGGAGACAGTGAGATCTGCGCATTGTTAACGTCCATCAGTGCATTACAGATCAACTGATCAAATGTACCGTTGAAGTTACCACGGCGGAACATAACCTCATCAGCCAATGCCAACTCTTCGCTCAGCCAATCCATGTGCGGCGCACGGATCTCGTCGATCAGCTTAGCCATTGCCGGATCAGCAGGCAGGATCTCAGAGAACACAGGTAACAAACGGTAGTTATAGCCCTGAACCTTACCGTTACGGATATCCATATCCATGACACCCAGGAATTTGCCGTTAGAACCCACGTTACAAACCAGGGTCTGGCCTGCGTTGTTTTTCACGGTGGTTGGCTGTGGCATACCATCGTGGGTATGACCACCCAAAATCACATCGATACCGGATACGCGGGATGCCATTGCGATATCCACATCCATACCGTTATGCGAGATCACCACGACAGCATCGACTTTCTCTTCAGCACGGATCTGATCAACCAGTTCCTGCATTTCGCTGTCATAGATATCGAAGGTCCAATCCGGGATAAAACGAGCAGGGTTAGCGATCTTAGTACGAGGGAACGCTTGCCCGATCACAGCGATACGTGCGCCACCCATCTCTTTGATGGTATACGGCTTGAACACGTGACCGCTATCTTCGTCATAAACGTATTCATCTGCACCATCAAACAGCGCATCTTCCGTGGCAAAGATATTGTTTGCCAGAAACTCACCATTGAAGGCTTTGATGTTGTTAAGAATCTCTTCCTGATGGTAAGTAAACTCCCAGTGACCGGTCATGATATCCACGCCCAGTTCATTGGTCGCTTTTACCATATCCATACCACGGGTTTTAAAGGCTGTACCTGAACCCTGCCAAGTATCACCACCGTCCAGCAGCAGTGTATTATCTGCGCCGTAGCTTTCACGCAGACGAGTCACCAGTGTTTTAAGATGAGCGAAACCACCCACTTTACCGTACTGGCTGGCTGCATCGCCGAAATTCAGATAAGAAAAAGCGTGGGCTTCCAGAGTGCCCGGTGCGATTCCAAAATGATTAAGCAGTTTGTCACCCACTAGGTGAGGTGCCTTACCAAGCGCAGGACCAACACCAATGTTTACATTGGGCTCACGAAAATAGATGGGTAGCAGCTGCGCATGACAGTCAGTCATATGCAGCAGACGAACATTACCGCTGTTAGGTACTTCGTACAGTTCACCCGGCTGTTTTTTGGCAGCAAAACCGGTAACAGGCAGCACTCCTGCTGCACCCGCCATACCCAGCAAACGGGCAAACTCACGGCGTGTCATAGACATATTAAATCACCCTAATATTCTGTCTTGGGGTAAAAAAATGCCTGCGGTCACTGTGTGAACGGCAGGCATTTTCTTAGGCTTCTAGTCAGTTCACCTTACTGAGGTACTGATAGATGCCAGTTCTTTTGAGCATAGTGGTATTGCTGAATACCGATACGCGCGTGGTACTTAGCCTGTGCGGCCAGATCCAGCGCTTTCTGGTATTCACCCCCATCGATCGCCTTCTTTGCGTCTTTGAGGAGTCCGCGAGTAAGTTTCCATTCGAAACCCAGCTCAGCCACTTCTTTGTTTTTGGCTTTTGCTTTAGCTAGCAGATCTTCTGCATTAGCTTTAGTCGCTTCTACCGATGCCTCAACTTCTTCCTGGTGATTAGTTGAGTACTCTTTGCCATTCCAGGTAAACATATGATTTTTACCGTACATCGCACGGTTCATTTCAAATGCTTCCTGGAAAGTCTCCGCCGCTGCGAATGTTGGTGCTAGTGCCAGAGCAGCAGCAATAATCAAACCTTTCTTCATTTTGCTACCCTCCAATTATTTACGTGCACCAGGACCATTCGCTATCAGACCGTTAGACATGTAAGTCTGGAAATATTCCAGATTACGCAGTCTCTCTGCCTGAGGCTTCAATGGCCAAGAACGGGAATCTTTATGACAACCACTGTAACGACGGTGAAGTGTACCCAGAGAACCCCACTTAGAACGGAACACAGGGAAATGTGTTACGTGACCCAGCTGTGGACTAGGCAGGTCCGCACGAATCGCTATGTTTGTACCCTGAACGTGACAGTTTGCGCAGGACAAGTTCAGCTGACCACGTTTAGCATAGAAGAACTTTTTACCGTCCAGATATGCCGCCATCGCACGTGAATCATCTGCTGGAATCTGAATGTCGAAAACTTTGTCACGGGAAGTCCAGGCCATGTACGCAGAAATCTGCGCGATTTCGCCTTTACCCCATTTCAAAGGTTTTTCGCCATTCGCTTCACGACACTCGTTAATCTCCTGTTCCAGAGTTTTAACGGTACCTTCCTCTTTGTTCCAGTATGGGAAGTTCTGGCGAATACCAATACCACCGTTTTCGAAACAATCAGCATAGCCTTTGCCGTTTGCAAAAGGTGTATTAAACAGCTCTTCACCTTTCTCTACGTCAAACTCATATGGAGGAAACTCTTCCAGCTCTTCCCACTGTTCACGTGAGGCTGCATCAACTGCATAGATACCATTAACGTAATCTGCAATCTCAGACTCAGGGAAACGAGACTTGAAGTAGTTCTGTAAAGCAATCCTATCCGCTTCAGGATTAACGGTTTTCATGTCGAAACCGGAATCCGCTGCGTAGGTCATTTGAGAT
>NZ_JAAEQH010000122.1 GCF_024231755.1 Neptuniibacter sp. | reverse complement strand
TGTGTGATACTATTGTGGGTACACATATTGGTAGCTGGCTGGTAAGTCAGCGTAACGGGTCTATCAGCAAGAACGCCGCCTATCTGTGCCAATGTAAGCACTGTCATCGACAGCGACGTATCAGAGCCGACAGAATTAAAATGGTCAGGTGTAAGAATTGTAAGGAGTGATGATTATGCAGAGCATAACCAAAAAAGACATACGGGCGGCGTTCTATGGTAGCGAGGAGCACTATCACATCGAAACTATGATACGCGGGAAAAAATATAAGATTTATTACGACCGTGGTTTTGAACGGTCAAATATTCAGCATAGCATTATATCTCAGTACATCAATTATTGGGAGCCGAACAACAGAATATTCATTATATCAATACAGGGGCAAGAGACAAGATATGAGTGGTTTTGAAACGCTAAGCGAGTGTTTTGCGGGGCTAACAGCGGGGCAGATAAACAGTATCTGTAAAACAATGGCGTTTCTTAAACTAAAAGGAATAATATGAGAAATACAGAGTGGTTTATAATCGGCGTTTTCCTTGTGCCGTTCGTGTGTGTAGTTTGGAGGGTGATAATATTATGACAGTATACATTATTATTAGGCATGACGGGACGGGTAAGGATATGGCGGTATGTCACGTCTTTATAAACTGGACGTCGGCCAAAATATGTAAAGACTCGCTAAACAATCGGTGTAAGTCAAACGCCAAGTATGAAATAATAGAAAAACCCGTGGAGTGATAACGCTATGGAATATGAATTGATAGTATGCTATCCAGACGGACATATGGCTTATAAAGGATGCTAATCTAATGATTAAAACAGGCGATAGATTCGGAGTGCTCGAAGTGCGTAGCGTAGCGGGTGATGTCTACTTGTGTACGTGCTTAGTACACACAGACAGACGACCGATGCAATTATCAGCTAAACAGCTTGAAACGGCCATACAGTGCTCTAAGTGTGCCGCTGATAGTGTTAAGTTACGCCGTAACGCCCATAAAATGACCGGGCGGACATTTGGCGATTATGTCGCTATTGAGAGTGTAGGTTTGTCCAGTGGTGCCCGTGAGATAAAAGAGAACCAACGGCAGTGGCGGGGCAAGATTGACTTGGAGCACAGCTACTGTCGGCATAAATACTGGCGATGCTACTGTCGGCACTGCCTTGCAGAACGTGAGATTCGGGGCGACGTGCTTCGAAGTGGTGTACTCCATTGTGAGTGCTGGCCGAAACGCATGGGCGTTATATAGGGGAGTGATAATGGCAAATTTCAAAGTAGAGATAAAAGAGACGCTGTCTAAAGTGCTGGACATACAAGCCGACACAGCGGAAGAGGCTATGCAGATAGTGGATGATATGTATCGTGATGGTGAAGAACTTGTGCTCGATGTCAATGATTGTGATGGTGATTATGAATTGGCTATACTGGAGGATTAAACATGCACTTTGTTTTCTGTCAAGTATCAACAAACCTAATCAACGCCGAACTGCCGGACGACATAGCGGCGGAGTACTATCGCAAACAATGGGATAAACCGGGCTATTATAAGCCTGAACATTTTTGGGAAGTACCGCTCTGGATTGCTGAGATATGCGGGAGTCTCAAACACACAGACTTAGAGTACACAACCGAATTATGTATAATTACGGAGCACGACCAAACGTTACCAGATGGTGACTACTATCTGTTTTCGGTGCTGGATGTCAATAAAGCGATTGTAGAGGGCATAGCCACGGCCAACCCCGGCAAAATATTTATGTGCGGCGGATATGTGACAAATGACCTAATGAGTGACCCAATGAATATATTTTGGTATGGCTCTATCGAGACTTTCATCGAGAGCTTCCACTATAATTATGTATACGACCTTGATTATAGTCTATTTTCAGGTATGCAAACGATCCCGCGTCTTACTATGTCCACAGGGTGTAAGCACCACTGCAAATTCTGTACCGTCCCGGACGAACTAACGACACTATCGGTTTGTGATATAAGAAAACAGATAGAATCTTTCGAGTGTCTTAATTTTAGATACATATATCTTAACGATAAGACTTTCGGACAGGCTCGAAACTGGCGTGACTTATGGGTTATCAGGGACGTTATAAAGCAGAACAACCCGAATTTTGGTGGCTTTATCGTGCAAACGACAGCCGCGAAATGTAAAAATCCGGCATTTGTAAGGTCACTCGTAAATTCGGGTGTGGTAATTGTCGAACTCGGTGTCGAGACGTACAACGATGATATACTAAGGGCGTACAATAAGCCACAGAACACGGACACAATCGCACAGGCCATATATAATCTGTATAATGCTTATATGGCCATTATCCCGAACATCATTATCGGGCTGGATGGAGAAAATACCGGGACGTACCGGCAAACGCTGGAGTTTTTAACACAAGAGCGGCACAGATTCTACATGCTCAATATTTACAATTTGGCTCGATATGGTGAGGATGGAGGGGACACAAACGAACTAACACAAACCGGAAACGCGGACGACGAACGGTTTTACAATGATGTATTTCGTTTGGGTCTGGAGATACTAAGACAATGAATATACTTGACTTATTAGAATTGAACTATAAAGCGTTTGTGTCGCTTAAAAAGCACGAGCCAGAATTGGCAAACGTGCTTACCGAGCAACAGCAAGATATGGTAATGACCCAAGATACGGATAATCCTGGATATATGTTGTGGAGGATCGCCCGTGCCGTGAGTGTCGCTCACTGCTTCGAGGTATACGAACGACTTAACGTGCCCGGTTTGTGCGACTTGGACACGGTAAGGGGTGAAACGTTTTATGCCGGAGTGCCGCCCGTGACCAAACAGGAATTGGCGCTCGGTAAACTCTTGCTTAACACCACGCTTGCCGGTTTGTTTGATACTGCCGAGGGTGTATCACTCGATGGGATTATGATAGATAACGACGGTGTATATAGATATTATGACAGGGAACGCGACGTTTGGGGAGAACCAGTGTCAGGACTGGAGGTATACAACGCATGAAAACAATAGAACTAACACAAGGTTATCGTGCTATGGTTGACGACGCCGATTATGTAGCACTGTCGGCCTATAGCTGGAGAGTGTCTATTTGTAAGTATGGGTGTTATGCAATACGGACACAGCTTGCAAGTGAAGCGACATCACGAGCCGAACGCAAAACAGTATACATGCACCGAGCCATAATGCCCGATTGTCCCGATGGTGGTGTCGTCCATCATGTAGACGATAACGGGCTTAATAACCAGCGTAAGAATTTGGAGTATGCTAATCGTTTAGAAAATTGGAGATACTATGCAGAATCAAAAACCAGCGAAAACACAGAGCCAGTGCCGTTTTGATGAACAAGCCAAGAAGCAAACAGAAAAGAATGTGAAAGAGAGCAAGGCAAGGGACAGCCGACAGAATATTAACGGGCACGGAGAGTGTGATACTAACGGGGAGTGTAGCGGGTACTGCGGGGATTGTGGATCATTTGATTGCGGAACGTCAGAGGGCTAAGGGAGGGTTGCGGATAATGAAAACTAAGATCAAACGATACGAACACGCCGTAAGCTGGTATGGTGAGATCGCAGAGTATATCCGGGCAAACTATGGGTACCCGGATTTATTCTGTGATATTCTTGCCGCTACTTCTCCGCGTGTTGCCATATCACGAAACTGGAGTGTTGCGAACCATATCTACAAACATTGGGTATCGGGCAAGGGACTTGACTTGTCGCAGTGTATGAGTACGCACGCACCGAACGTCCGACGGGCTATAAGAGGAGAGCCATTGTCCGGGCCTAAAGTCTCGGCGTTTGCGGCGAACCTCAAGGGTGATATGTCGCGGGTTACTATCGACGTATGGATGTTAAGATATTATGGTATTGAGGGATCGGTTACTAAAAAGGTTTACACAGAATTGGCGGCACGGGTTACGGACGAAGCACAAGAGCACGGATACGCACCGGCAGAGTATCAAGCTATAATATGGACTATGATTAGAAAACAGTACGGCAAAAAGTTTAGATCGTTTTTGAGTGTTGCGGACGTTAAGCAAGGTTTGCTATTTGACATATATGAGGAGTGATCATGCTGTATAGAATATTGACGGAGGATATGAATTGCGACGGTATAATGGAAATAGTGGACGGGCATTTTACGGGCTATACATTATATAAGACGCTGGGAGTTTACAAAGGTGCGACAGAGCCGTCGCTCGTGATCGAGATCGACACAGGCAAGGAACGGTGCCCGACTATATTGACGTATGACGAGACCATTAAGGACATCGCGGGGCAGATCAAAAAAACTGAACGATCAAGAGTGTGTACTTGTTCAGAAAATAGATTGTGAATCGGAGTCTGTATAATGAAAACTAAAATACGAGAGAACTTGCTTAACCATGCTGCGGTGAAACGCTATATCCTTAAGAAGTTCAAAGATGATCGGCCGCACTTGGAATTCAGCCGCGTGAGTAAGTCGGCGTTGTTGCTGCTTGAGGTTCAGTTGCAGCAGAGATTAGAGAGGGCCGTACATGCTCATCGCAGTACGGGAAAAACGTTTACTGATATTGCATAGGGGGGTGAGATTATGGAAAAACAGCCGGAAGCGATAACATTATGTAATCTTGAGTGTGTGCTAATGCCAAACGGCGAAGTTATACACGACGGGAAAACCATCGGCTGGTTTGATAAAATGAAAAAATACCTTACAGAGATAACACAAGAATAGGGAGGTATTATGATTACACAAGGCGACTGGATAACAACTAAAGCAAGTGACGCCGGGCACCACGCGGTGCAGGTAGAGCACGGCCAGTTTATATGTGAGTTCGACCCGCTACCGGAAGCCGAGGACAACGCCGCTCTTGTTGCTGCCGCGCCGCGGTTGTTGGCGGCGTGTAGGAATGTTCAGAACGCAAGAGACAGGGCAGAGCCATACGGCGGCATGATATTTCAGCAAGCGTTGGATAACGTTGAGGCCGTTGTCGGGCTGGTTAAAAATATAAAATAGTCCTTGACTTTCGTTGCTGATTATGGTATACTGTGCGTATGAGAATGAAGGAGATAACATGACGGCAAGACGACGTAAAATGGAGTCTGGTCCAGCGTACTGTCGGCCAGAGAAACGAGCTAAGGGACTGACACCGAGGACCAGCACGGCGTATTGCACGGACCCGGACTGTAAGTTCAAGGTGCGCGGCCCGAACCACACCGAGGGTGATCATCACAACGGCACGGTTAAGAAATGTAGACGGGGGAGATCGTGGTGACAGGTACGTGTCGTGAGTGTGAACACCACAGAACAGCGGTGCGTCGCCGCGACGGATTCTTCTTCTGTGCGGCGCATAAAAAATACTATGCTAATTATGACCTATGTTTTGATTGGTTCAGGAGAAAACAAATGCCAGATAAAATCGAGGTACAAGTTACAGTGAACGGTCGGCCCGGTTGTTTGGCCGACGTGAGCGAGGAAACACTGATCGGGATGAGAAACAAGTCTCAGCCCACGGTCGTGCCGATTAAGCACGGGGATTATGGGTACCTTGGAACCCCTTCGGAGCGTCGGGTGTTTGTTCGAGTCGTTAATGTTGTAGCGTCTTTTGACGTTGGCGGTACTCTAATGCGACCGGACGCTAATCGTTACAATCGACGCCATTCTGGCACCCCTTATATCATCACTGGCAACGTTTTTGAGGATATGCAGAATCTACATGCCAACTTGGAGAACTTATGGGGGTGGTAGGTGATAGCATCGTCAAAAAGATCGCCAGTGAGTTCCGCACGTATGGTGGGCCGGTAGCTGGTAGCGTCCACCCTATTGACAGGGCGTTGGACGGTAAGCCGGTGATATTCGCTCTCGGTGTCGATGTCGCCGAGGTTGTTAAGATGGTGCTGGAGGAGTCTGGTCATATTATGCTGTTAGAAGCAGCGAAAGCGCTCGTTAAAAGTTGTAAGCACGGCATGAGTTCGGAGGATATATTGTCGCGATTAGAGTTGTTAGATAATGTGCTCAAGGATTACTACGTTCGGACAGGGGGTTGCAGATGAAACACTTCTCACTCGGTATAATCAAACACAACTGCTCCAACGCTATGAAGCGGGGTAAGTTCGTGCGGGTATACAATTTCCTCAAGGAAGTGATATGTCCGAACTGCAAAAAGAAAAAACTGTTTGCATCAAAATTGTCTTGACTTTAACTACGTATTATGGTATCATAGGGGTATGAGTATGAACGATGAAGAACGTAAACTCGAAGCTGACGCCATGAATCCAAAGGACGCTTTAGGCATGGCCAAGAATCCGCACTGTTGTGTACCCCTGACTGTTCTGGCCGAACTCGGTGTAGCCATGATGGAAGGCTCAAGGAAATATGGTAGACATAACTACAGAGTCTCCAAGATCAAGGCCAGCGTGTATTATGATGCAGCGAGAAGGCATCTGGATGCGTGGTGGGAAGGCGAGGACATAGACCCGGAGAGCGGGATACATCATGTCGTGAAGGCCATTGCGGGTTTGGCTGTGTGTAGGGATGCTGAGATTCACGGTAAGCTGCATGACGACCGGCCACCGAGAACACCACCGGAATTTTACAAGCATCTGACTGAGATCACTGCCGGTGTGATAGAGAAGTATCCAAAATGTGTTGAACCATACGTCTATAAAAAGACTGAAGTGAAAATGATCCCGTGTGAGCGCTGTAAGGGAAGAGGAACGTTCCGGGGGATCACGTGTGGTATGTGTGAAGGTTATGGGGAGCTAAAAGATGAAACGAATTAAACTATATATGTCCCATGCCATACGCGGGGCCAAAGGACCAGCCGCTACCGACGCCGACATGCAAGCGAACAACGAAGCGGCGATGAGGGCGGCGAGGGTGATAAGAGCGTGGTTGTACCCACTGCCGGTTGACATATATTGTCCGGGTGAAGTGGACGAATTCGTGATGACCGCGGCTAAGAACGGACTGGGGTACCTGACTAACGACCAGATCCTTGCTGTTGACTGTGAGATCATTAAACGGTGCGATGGCCTTATCTGGTACAGTGAACTTGGGCCAAGTGACGGGGCTGAGATCGAGATAGCCTGTGCCGAGGATAATATGGTTCCCGTACATACATTGTCGTTCTTGAGTAAGATGGATCTATACAGCCTACAAGTATTTGTGGAGAGCCTATGTCAAAGAGACACAAAAACAAACTGATCATACCGGACCTGCATGAACCGTGCACTCGCAAAGGTGCTCTGGCCTTCTGTCGTGATGTACGGCGGAAGTTCAAGACCGAGGAGACGGTCTTTATCGGTGACGTGACCGACTGGCATAGTATATCGTTTCATGCCTGTCACCCGGAAATGCCCGGACCGAAGGATGAGTACGAGTTAGCGTACAAGTCCGTGCAGAAGTGGCATAAGGCGTTCCCTAAAGCCGTGGTGATCAAGGGGAACCATGACCGGCGTATCATACGCCTGGCCGAGTCAGTCAATATACCGGCCAAGTTTATACGCGACTACAAGGATGTGTGGGATACACCGGGGTGGAAGTGGGTTGACGACTACCTCAAGGATGGTATATACTACAACCACGGTGACGGTAGTACATCAGGACTGTATCCGGCTTATAATCTGGTGCGTAAGATGGGACTGTCCTGTGTGACCGGACATTTCCACTCTTGTGCTGGTGTTAAGTATCTGGTCAATCCCCTCCAGCGTATGTTTGGTATGGATGTGGGATCGTTGATTGATGACAAGGCGATGGCGTTTGCCTACGGTCAGCGTATGAAGATCCGATCAGTGCTGTCGGTCGGTGTAATAGTAGACGGTGTTCCACAAGTGATCCCGATGTCAGTAGGACGCGGGGAGAAGTATCACGATTCGAGGTTTTAGGAGGATACGATGCCGTATATAGATAAAGGGCAACGCATAGATATTGACAAACTCATCCTCCCATTGGCGAGTTTAACACCGACAACGGGGAAGATCAACTACGCCATTACAAGGCTCGTCCATGAGGTTATAATGAGGAACCATCTGTCGTATGACCTGCTGAACAGTATGGTAGGTGTGCTGGAGTGCGCGAAACAAGAGTTACTGCGACAAGTGGTTGCACCTTACGAGGATCAGAAGAAAGCTGATAACGGTTCTGTGTCGGAGTTGGACAATGGTTAGAGCAACATCAGGACAAGGCGGCAAGGGACCGGATCGTCGTCGGTGTTTAATATCTCAAGACATAGCCGACCTGCGATATGACCTGGCGTTTGGTAAAATTGATCGGGTAGAATATGATAAGAGAATGAAAGTTATTAAGGACAAAGAGAATGGGCCTAAAATTTGACATAGACAAACACAAGGCGGATCAAGACATACGTGACCGGATACGTGCGGTGATCAATGGACTGGTGAAAATACCGTCTCCAACGTTATCGCACCATCAGCGTGTGCTACTGGAGGACACTCTTGCTCGTCTCCAACCTGTCACCTGTTGCAATATCGTACGATTGAGAATAGGAGCGGACTTTCATTGGGATGATAAAACTCATAGTACATGGGCGGACAAAGTGTCTTGTGTCTTTGTCATGCTCCGGCAGTGTATTATCAACTGGTGGGACTATCTACTCGATGGTGCTGATGAGTCTCTCGGGTCAGATGGAGTCGATCTTGAGGATTACCTTGGGGAGCTTGAACTTTACGTGGAGGACGGACTGGATGCGTACGTGATAGCCGGTGATGAGCGACAAGGCTATTGGCTGATGACGAAAGCTGATTACCAGGAGTCGTTGGAGGAGGTTCGTTGAACGTACAAGAGATTCTACGACTCGTTGGCTACCCAAGCGATTACTTGGTTTTAGATTTTGAGTCGTACTACGACGCCAAGTATTCGCTCAGTAAGATGTCCGCCATTGAGTACATCAAGGACGAGCGGTGGGAGTGTTTGGGGTGTGGGTTTTATAGTTCCCGTACTGGTGCAGAGTGGTTTGTCAAACCGGATGAGTTGACCCATTTCTTTATTAAGAGCGAACAAGATAATACCCTGACGAACTATATAAACTTCAATAATTATACCGTGGTCGCAAAAAACAGCAAGTTCGACATACTCGTGCTTAAAGAAGTATTCGGTATAGTCCCACCATATATCATAGACACCGAGGATCTCAGTCGTCATCTTGACAGCCGGGATAAGCAGACACTCAAACACCAAGCCGTGAAGTACAAGCTGGGTGTGAAGGGTGATACCGCTGACTTCAAGGGGCTGCATTGGGACGACATGGATGGTACTACACGTAAGGATCTCGTCGAGTATTGCTTAAATGATATTGATCTCGAACGCCAACTGTTCGAGCTTTTGCTCCCACAGCTGACGAACCCCACCTTAGAAGTTCCCCTGATGAGGCATACCCTTGATATTTATTTACACCCGATGATAGAGTTCGACTTCGTAAAAGCTGATGAGTTGAAGCTGGATATGCACGAGGAAATGATAGCTGTTATAGCCAAGACTGGACACGAGTGTCCCAGCATCAGTAAGGATGGTTCGTTCAAGAAGATACTCCAGGACGCTCTACCAGATGGTGAGAACGTACCGGTAAAACAGGGTAAGCGCGGTACTATCATGGCTCTGGCCCAGGGTGATGAGGGGCGTAAAACGTTGCTCGAACACCCCGATGAGAAGGTACGGGATCTGATGCTGGCGAGAATAGCTGTACGGTCATGGCCCCTGCACATCAAGCGGGTAACCAAGCTGATCGCCCAGGCTACAGCTAACGGTGGTAAGCTGGCCGTGCCCCTAAAATATTATGGCGGGCATACCGGGCGATGGTCCGGTGCAGGTGGCATCAATCTACAGAATCTTGGCGGTAAGGGAAGGGGCAAACCCATCCACCATCTTATCGCTGCCGTGCGAGGATTACTAAGAGCATAGAACATGGCTAACGATAGATTATATTTAGAGTGTAGGAACTGCGGGAAGATAACGCTACTCCTCAAGTACTATCCGTACGGTAAAAGTTTCATTTGGAGCATTTTCAAGTTGATAACATTTCTGCTACGACACCTTGAGTGCTCACGCCCAACGCAGACCTTAAACGAAGATAGGTGTTTTAATATCTTTGCTGAGAGTGGCGATTATTATGATAGTGTAGACTGGAGCAACTATGAGTGGCAACACCTTCATCATAGCTGACTACGCTCAGATCGAAGCCCGTATCCTGAGCTGGCTGGCTGGCCAAGATGATCTTACTCAAGACTTTGCCGAGGGCAAGGATCCATATTCTAAGTTTGCGACCAGACTATTCAATGTACCTATTAGAAAACCGATAGATGATGACCCTGAGCCAGTTAAAGCATACCTGTCAGTTAAGCGTGGTTTTGGGAAAGACGCCGTATTGGGTTGCGGTTTCGGCATGGGCGCCAGCACGTTTTACGATAGGTGCATTGCTAACGAGTCTCTGCGTCCTTTGTTTGATTCTGGTGCTTACGACATGCTGTTCATTTCTAAGCTCATCAAGACGTATCGTGGGACGTATACGAAAATTCCTAAGTTCTGGAACAGCATCGAGAAGGCGTTCCGATGGGTGATTAAACATCCGAAGATGGGTGTGTACTATCGTGATGGTGAGATCAAGGCGGCTACCGATTGGGGTGATTGTTTCGGTATGCCTGAAGATGCTATACTGGGATTCTACAACGACAATGGGACCGTCTGTATCCGTCTCCCCTCCAGCCGTGTGCTGTTCTACCCCCACGCTCGTATTGCTGGTAGGAAGCTGGCGTACCACTGGAGCAACAAACTTTGGGGTGGCTTCTTAACTGAGAATGTGGTTCAGGCAATCGCTCGTGATATAATGGCTGAGTCTCTGTTAGGGGTTCATAACAGAGTATGCCCGGTAGTACTACATGGTCACGACGAGTTGGTGTGTCTGTCGTCTAAAGAACTCAAGGTTGCTAATGTAGCTCGGATACAAAGAATTATGGAACACGTTCCTCACTGGTGTGAGGGCTTGCCGATAGCTGTGGAGATTGATACGAGTGGGGTATATAAGAAATGAGATACAAATTAGACAGCGTTGGCGTGAAGATCTGTCTACGCACCTGGGCCTTGCCGTTTAGTATATTTTTTAGTGCTGGGAACAAGAAATATGTTAGACAGGGTGTAATGGTGAGCTTTCTGTGCTTCTACGTTTATATTGGGTTGTGTGATACACAATGGGTAAAAGAAAACCAAACAGATCTGACATAGGCGCTGCATACGCCCGACTCGCTCGTGCTGCCAGGACTGGTGAGCCACCTGAGAAGGTGCGTAAGGACGGGAGCATCGCCACGAAGCCGGTGGTGTACTGCCGACCAGACACCGAAAGAGAAGTTGTCACCGACTGCATACACTGGCTGACTCGATACAGGATCTTCGCCAACCGTCACGACGTGGGCGCTGGTAACCTCGGCGCGGGATATGCTACGTACGGTATCAAGGGCGCTGGTGACATTATCGGACTGTTGCCAGATGGAACACACCTGGAGATCGAGTGCAAGAAGGGTATCGGCGGTCGTTTGTCAAAGGGCCAGCAGAAAAGGATGGAAGATATACGTAGGAACAACGGCATCTATTTAATAATTCACGGAATACCTGAATTAGCGTACTATGATACGATTTTTAACTTGACTTCCAGGGCCGATTGTGATATACTGTGAGCTATGATGAATGATGATAATAGTAACTTTGATGTGAATTGGGACGAAGCAGAACGTTGCTTCAGGAGTGATCCTGGTGACTGGGTTGAGGGTTTGACAGATCAGGACGTGTTCAAACACAGGACTGACGTGTACTGTGTCGGTGTAGAAGCGGACGAACTAATTGAATGTGACAATCGTTTTATAAAGACCTTCGCGGAGCTAAAATGAACTTATACACAAGCATAACAATCGAGTTCCCGTGGTTCGGCGGCTGGGACTGGGAACTGGGCTTCAACCTGGACCTTGCTAATTGGGTATGGTTTGATGGGTACAAAGACAGTGGTAAGTGCGGTGACACCATACTTGGCAAAGAGATAGGTTCGACCGGTGTATATTGGGATGTTAATGTTCAGATACTATGCTTTGGCTTTTCTTTAGAGGGAATAAAAACATGACGAAATTATCAGCATCAGCGATAGCAGATTTCAAACGATGCCCCACGCTTCACAAGTTGAAGCGAGTGGATCGTATCATACCGATAGAAGATCCAGACTACCTACGTGTCGGGACCAACTGGCATAAGCTCCTGGAGGTTGCAAGCATGGAACCGGAGTCTGTGTGTCCTCTGTGCGCTAAGTTGGCTCAGTCAGTGACGGGTTGTATATACTGTTGTGGCTCTGGCTTCTTGCCAAAGGACACAATGGACCTGGCGGTTCGGTTCTTGTGGGACGCCTATACCATCGGCGGTATGCTGGTTGAGGGTAGGGAGGTAGAGTACTACACTCTGTTGAACTCCCTCGCTGCTTACAACTGGTATTGGACTTCACAGGAGCAGTACAAGACAGTGGCACGAGAGCTTGAGTTCGAGACTCCTATTCGTTCTATGTCGGGTCGTGCGTTGCCGAACGTGTCGCTACGTGGTATGATAGATAAGATCGTTCAGAATGAGCAGGGTCAGTTCCTTGTTCTCGAACATAAGACAACGGGTAGCTCGATTGACTCAGACTCTACCTTCTGGCAACACCTTGGTATGGGTGTTCAGTCGTACCTCTATCCAGGAACGGCTCAGACTATGCAAGCTGATGGTGAGCTTCGCGGCTATGGGATCACGCCTAAAGACCCCCCGATCTATGGGATGCTGTTCGACGTGTTCCACAAGCCTCAGATCAAGCCGAAGAAGCTGACACAGAAGGATAGTAAGGAGTTCATAGAGACGGGCGTGTACTGTGGACAGGAGTTTGAGGTTACACAGGGTGCTGATGGTGAGTTAAAAACATTATCCGTAAATAATGTCATTACTGAGCTTGAGTGGGGTGCTGAACCGAAAGCTAAGAAGGACGGGACAAAGAAACCGAGACCGTTCGCTATTAAAGAAACCCCGGAAATGTTCGGTGCCCGGTTGCTCAACGACATCAGCGAGAGGCCAGAGTTCTACTTCGCCCGACGTGAGGTAGCCCGGACGGACAGTGACTTTGGCCGGTTCCGGCGTGAGTTGCTATGTATATATCAGACTATGCGGCTGATGAAGAAGAACTGTGGCTGGTATCACTGTGACGATCAATGTGAAGCTACGTTCAAGTGTCCGTATATGAGTATCTGCTACGCCGATAAAGACGTTAGTGAGGTAGTGCCTGACGGGTTCAAAAAGATATGATAACGAGTGACCAGTTGTGGAGAGTAATTAAAGCCTGTTATATAGATATAGTTAAGGATAATAATAATGTCAACACCACCCCCAATAAGACCGGCGAAAACAAAACCGAAACCAGCGGGAAGACCGAAACCGACGACGCTGAAACCGACTTCGAGGAACGTATCCGCCCCTAAGAAGGATTTCACGGTTGAACCGTGGACCGGGGCTGGCGAGGGTAAGAAGATCTTAGTCTATGCCGACTTCGGCATGGGTAAGACAACGCTCACGTCGATGCTCGACAATGTGGCGTTTATTGGTATCGACGATGGTGGTCGCTTGATCAAGCATCCGCATACTGGTGCTGATCTTATGCGCGTGCCACAGATAGAGAACTTCCAGGACGTTCGCCACGTTCTCCAAACACCATCAGTGTTTGACGATTTTGAGACGATAGCGATTGACACCATAACGGACCTTCAGAAGTGGGCCTTGCCGTATATGTTCCAGCACGTGCCCGGACCCAAGAATACGACTTGTAAGAACATCGAAGGCTATGGATACAACAAGGGCTACCGTCATCTGTACGATACGATGCGACTGATCCTTCAGGATTGTGAACCACTGGTCAAGGCCGGTAAGAACATCGTGTTTGTGGCCCAAAAGAGCAATATCAAGGTGGCTAACGCTGCTGGTGATGATTATCTCAAGGAAGCTCCGGGCCTGTTCGCTGGTAATGCCAGTGCTCCATCCGTGATTGACTGTTACTGCGAGTGGGTCGATTACATCTTCAGGATAGGTTACAGCGTTCTGGCCGTCGAGGAAAAGAAGGTCATCGGTTCTACTGACCGAGTGATCTGTACTGACGGAGAGGTCCACTATATAGCCAAGCATCGTACACCGCTTGACACTGAGATTCCGTTCGAGGAACCTGGCGATGACACCATCTGGAAGGAGTTGTTCGGTGAGTAAAATCGGACGAAATCAACCATGCCCCTGTAACTCCGGGTTGAAATACAAACACTGCTGTCTGTATAGACGGCACGGTGGAGAACGGATCATAGAGAGGTTCCGTACCAGTCTTGATACACGAAAAGAGATCGTTAAGAGGTTGATAAGTATCAACCATGAAAAAAGAATGAGTGAAATTATAGAAGGGAAAACGAATGTCGGAACTAATAGCTGATGTAGGTGATTTCAGAGGCTCAGTACTGGCCGGGGCTGTGGGTAAGACCACCAATGGCTTCCCCCAACTGGTTCTCGACCTCCATGCAACGGATATGTATGATGCGGAGTCTGGAGAATGGTTCGAGGGCTGTATGGACGGTACACTGACCGCATACATCTGTATGTTTGGTGGTAACGGTAAGGCTACCCTCGGTGTGCAACAGGTCATCGACGCTACCGGGTGGGATGGTGCTTCATTCAAGGGATTGAACGACCTTGTGCAGCAACTCATCGCACAGGAGGGTGGATTCCCCATCGGGTTCACAACGAAAGAGAACAACTACAACGACGTGATCAGCATACAGGTCGATTGGGTAAGGAACTACGACGCGGCACCGGGCCGAACCATAGCGGCGTGTACGCCACAGGAACTCAAGGATCTGGACGCTACGTACGCCAAGGGTCTGCAAGTTGTGAGGGCTAAGGCCAAGGTTGCGGCACCTAAGCCGACGACCAAACCGAAGGCACCCACAACTAAGCCGAAACCTCCGGCTGCTAAACCAGAAGCTACCGCTGAGACGACAGATACAACCCCACCCCCTACAGAACCCCCAGCGGCTACCAAACCCACTCCAGCGGCAACGGGTAAGTCCACCAAGGGTAAGGCGTGGATCAAGATTACTAGTGCCAACAAAGCCGCAGCTACGGATACTACTGGTGGCGGTGCTGGATTCAGTGATGACCAGGTAGTTGAGATCTGGCAGACGACTACAAAGAGTATAGTCGGTGAGGGTGTAAGTGCCAGCGCGATTACGAGGGAGCAATGGTTCCAGATTCAAGAAGAATGTGTGGCACAGGTAACGGTGCCGTTCTAAGAAAATAACAAAGGTGAACTTGGTGAGTCGGCGAACACGAAAGGCTTGACTGCCTGTGTGGTAGTGGACCGGTGTTAATTGGGGAAACCGGTAGTTCACTTTATTTTTAGGAGTTCGTGATGATAGCTAATATGGCTGATGCAGCAATGGGACTGGCGATAATAGATCTCGCGCTGGTCGGCATACTAATTATTTATGTGTTCCACACAAGATGAAAACTAATATACCTAACCAATTCGTTATCTACCAGAGCAACGTGTTTCCCGCGATGCTCGATGTACTCGCCAAAGAACTCGGTGTGTCGGCTGATGCTCTACAAGCTCCAGGTATAGGATTCAATCCTAAGAACCAGTCCTGGATATTTCCTGAGCGTGACACCAAGGGTAGTATCATTGGACTGATGGAACGATTTCAAGACGGCAAGAAGTTTATGGTGAAAGGATCTAAACGTGGTCTTACCTTCAAACCTCAATCCGGGGGGCGAGACACCAGTAATAGACTATGGAAACCAGTTACTTGGAGCGGTCCCTGTAGTATTTGTGGAAAGCCAGATTGGTGTCTTGTGTCAGTTGACAGTGCTGGCGTCCCAGGAGCCGCGTGTTGTAATCGTATATCCACCGGATCATCAAAGAAGCTACCAGGAGGCGGATTTCTACATATCCTTAACCCCGAAAATAAAAGCGTACATGGAGATCAAGCGCTGCTCCCACCCTCTGAGCATCCGATTTTCGTGGTTGAAGGTGCGTCGGACGTTGCGGCTATTACGGACCTGGGCCTGGTCGGTGTTGGGAAGCCTTCGGCGGAGGGGGGCATAAAGTTACTTACCGAGCTACTGTCCGGTTACGATGTTGTAGTGATGGGTGAGAACGACGCCGGTGCTGGCAAG
Source organism: Neptuniibacter sp. (assembly GCF_024231755.1). Taxonomy (GTDB): domain Bacteria; phylum Pseudomonadota; class Gammaproteobacteria; order Pseudomonadales; family Balneatricaceae; genus Neptuniibacter. Next base: position 3,326 of record NZ_JAAEQH010000122.1, on the reverse strand, counting down.
AGAGGTATGGAAACTACAGCTACAGTCCTCGCCCAAGTGTGTACGTCTGCTGTGACGACGTTGCCGCTCAAGGGATTTAAGGACACGCGTAAGTGGTTACATGGTGGACTAACCAGAGACACCCTTCTGTCACACGTCAAAGAGTACGGTGAGCAGGTACAGAAAAGCGATGATGTATTCGACAACGACATACCAGCTACGATAGCTGAAGTGTTCTTGACCAGACACAAGACCAAGGACGGCGCGCTGGTTCTGCGAAGCTACCGAAGTCAGTGGGTTGAGTTCATAGACGGGTGCTACAGGAACCTGGACACCGACGTACTACGTGGACAGATCTATAGATTCCTTGAGGGCAAAAAGGTCAAGAAGTGCAGTGGTGGTGAGTTCACACTTGAGCCATACAAGCCGTCCAGGTCCAGGGTCAACGACATTGTGGACGCCTTCAACAAACAGTGCCCGGTAGACATAGATCCCCCGGCGTGGCTGGATGGCCGTGAGGATCTTGATCCCACTGATCTTATTGTGTTTAATAATGGGGTGTTAGATGTCAAACAATATGTGCAGGGAATACATGAGCTTAAAAGGCCGGACCCGATGTTCTTTTCCCTCAGTTCCGTCCCACACGATCTCAACCGTACATTGGTGTCCCCACTGTGGTTGGAGTTCCTTAGCGATGTCTTTAATGACGACCAACAGAGGATCGATCTATTACAAGAGTGGTTCGGATACAATCTCGTCCCCGACATGAGTTTCGAGAAGTTTATGATCTTTGTGGGTCGTCCACGGTCAGGTAAGGGAACCATCCTGGCGGCTCTAGCGGCTATGCTCGGTAGCGATCAGGTATGCTCTACCAACTTACGTACTCTGTGTGGCTCGTTTGGTTATCAACCCATGCTCGGTAAGTTGGCCGCGTTCATGGGTGACGTGAGAACACCACGATACGGTGACTTGGGCACCGCACTGGAGCGTATCTTACAGATCGTGGGTAAGGATTCAGTCAGTATAAACCGTAAGAATTTACCGATATTATCTAATATACAATTATGTTGCAGATTTACCATAGCGCTCAATGACTTCCCGTTACTGCCTGACTACGCCAACGCTCTTGCGCCACGACTGTTGTTGCTGGACTTCCCCAACTCGTACCAGGGGATAGAGGATCGAACATTGAAACCCAGGTTAGAGGCCGAGGCTGGTAACATCATACCGTGGGCGTTGGAGGGACTGAAACGATTGCGATTGAATGACAGGTTCACCGATCCTAAGTCGTCCAGTAAGGCGGTAGATAGTTTACGTGACGTTATATCCCCGATCACTACTTTCGTTAGGGCATGGTGTGACTTAGAGGATGGAGTGGAAATAGAACAGGACGAGCTTTATGACGCCTGGAAAATATGGGGCCGTAAACAAGGAGTACAGGGTGGGACCACGGCCCAGTTCATTCACCAGCTTAGCAATCTATACAGTACGCTGGTGGTAGGCGGATTCATAGTGAGGGGCATAGCATTGAAACCGGACGTTGCAGATAAGATGTTGAGGAGTATGTGATGCTGACAGAACCACACAAGAACTTTGTTAAAGAGGTATGGGGTTTTGCAGATGGTGGTCATGATCTTGAAGCTACCCTTGAAGAAGCGACCAGTCTTTTACGGCACCTTAAAAAGAGAGTCGCGGATGTAGAGAGGGTAAATAGAAATCTCCAGGGGGCCAAAGAAGCTGAACGGTGCTTCAGGTATCTCAAGAAATTTTTGGGGGGTGGTATGTGATGCTCGCAATTATACTAGGCGTAGTTTTTATGTTGCTGATATGTATTATTCTATACTTGTGCAGTCAGATAATGCGATGGTATAGAGTCGCCATGAAGTACGAGGAAGTGGTCAGTATTTGGAAGAAAGCGACTGAGGTCCAAAAGCAGACAATCGAGACACTGGAGAATAAGCTATGGCAAAAAAATTCGCACTCATAGGCGCAGCCGGATACATAGCACCCCGGCATATGAAGGCCATCAAGGACGTAGGCGGTGAACTAGTAGCTGCGCTCGATCCCCATGATTCAGTGGGTGTGCTCGATGGGTTCTTCCCTAACTGTGAGTTCTTCACAGAGTTCGAGCGGTTCGAGCGGTTCATGGACCCGTACCACAACGGGGGTAAGTGCCCGGCTGACTATCTGGTGGTGTGCTCACCGAACTACCTGCACGACGCTCACATACGGTTCGGATTGCGGATCGGCATACACGTGATCTGTGAGAAGCCACTGACGATCAACATCCACAACCTGACGCCACTGCTGGATCTGGAGAAGAAGTCAGTCGGTAACATCTACCCGATCTTGCAGTGCCGGTTGCATCCGAAGGTACAGGAGTTGAAACAGTATGGTCGTAGGTACATGGACGAGTCTGGTAGACCACTCCAAATAGCCATCACCTACAACACCCCGCGTGGACCCTGGTACTTACAGTCGTGGAAGGGTGAGGATAAACAGTCGGGTGGCGTACTCGTGAACATCGGTATCCACATGCTCGATCTTATGTGTTGGGCGTTCGGTGAATACGCGCGTCAATATGTTGTGGAGTCCTCGCCGTTGAATATAGCAGGTCACATAGACTTCAAAGAAGCTAGGGTATCCTATGACCTCAACCTCCGAAGTAAGTTCGACATACAGTATGAGAAGAAGATCGACATTAACCAGGGTGAGTTCGTGATCGACCTCACCGAAGGGTTCCAAGACCTCCACACTCAGATGTATGAGAACATCCTGAAGGGTGAGGGGTTCAGTGCCGAGAGCGCTGCTCCGGCGATAGCGTTAGCAAGTGATATTCGAGAGGGGTTGAATCATGGAATGTAATGACTATGAGAGTAAGGGTTTTGTAAGGGACACACTAATGAGCACGAACAGAATATTTGAACCGGCCCTGGACCGGGTACTGGTCCGGCCAATAGTAGAAACAGAATCAAAGGGTGGGGTTATTCTGCCGAAGATAGACCGTGAGAAGGCCAAGAAAAGCAGATCGTTACCCACTCAGTTCGGTGAGGTACTGGCTGTAGGACCAGGACCACGCCTGGAGGACGGTAGCCACTGTCCTATGAAGGTCAAGGTGGGCGATACTATAGCATGGTGTTGCGCTGTGGAACTCGCTATCAATTACAACGACGAGGAACTCGTGGTTATCGACGAGAACGCCTTGTTGGGTGTGGTGAGGGAAGCATAATGAAACGCTTCCATACCAGGAACAACCTGCTTGAGTGGCTCGAAGAACACGCTCCCTACCGCCAGATACGTAGGGCGGTAGAGGAGGGCGAGGTAGAGTCGTATGGGTTCTTCGACGG
>NZ_JAAEQH010000121.1 GCF_024231755.1 Neptuniibacter sp. | reverse complement strand
CTTCTGCTGACTTGCCTGGCCTAGACTCATTCATATGAATTGTGCAAGCCTTCTTATTAGGAAGGATGCCAACATTTGCCAGTGTGGTTCCTTTGTAGAACTTCACTTTCTGGCCAGTTGGATTAGCAATAGGTATCAGAATCCTACCATCCTGCCTCTTGGTCAGGACGTTTTGCACATTCAGTGATTTCTTTATGAGCCCTGGGCTAGGGCCATCAGCTGTGAGATCAAAGCCTTCTGCCCTGCCATCAATGTCAGCTTCGACTATGCAAATGTGCCTAGGCGGAATGGTGGTACCCTCTCGTAGGCAGGCAGGCCATGTTACAGTGAGGTCCACAGTGCTTGGATGGAGTGGAATCGGTTTGCTATTATAAAGTTATACCTGTACTGGAGACGGAATGAGGATGATTAAAGTGGAGACGGTGCGGTGCAGAAGAACACGTAAACGAGGCGGTGGCTTTACTCAGAGCCCTCCAACCAGAGCGGCTCTCAACGCGGCTGTCAGACGTGTACAATGATCTGGTCCTCTCAGATCACGCCACGGATTTCACAGTTACAAACAGCGCCTCATAACCGAGATATTACCATAACATATCCATATCTCTATGTACAGTACGTAATATCCCAATAGCATCACCAATACTACACATATCCCAATGCTACTCATACTGTACAGTTATTAGACTACTACCAATGTACAAACACTAATAATACCATCTATACTGTACCATGACTAATACTAATACCACAAACATAATACTGTACAGTAGCCATTACTATAAATACGGTTTTATACAATAACCTTTACCATAACATTGCTTTTGCAAAGCTTCATTAGATATAAATTCTTTAATAGGAACGGAAATTGGGGCAGCTCGAGATTGATCAGGAGCTGTTCCAATCGCAATAGGGTCTTTAGAAATTCGAATCACTGGGGATGTAGAGCCT